>JBKQOA010000167.1:0-19912 GCA_052145735.1 Limisphaerales bacterium | reverse complement strand
CCCGAAGTTCATCGTCTGGCGTGGTGCGGCGTTGGCTGATTCCAACCCGTGCCCACAGTTCGTCAATTTGCAATGAATCGGTTTGGATGTTACGAACAGTGCGGTCCAGGAACGCGGCGCATTTCTCACCAATGGTGTTTAAAACGGCCAACACGGTCTTGTGTTGGCAGCCTACCAGCCGGGCCGAGCCGCGCACAGATACGCCCTCTACGAGCAGTTTGACGATTTGTACGACCTTTTCATGGTCCGTTCGCAGGCCGTCCAACGGCTGCGACTCTGAAAAGGTTTTATTGCAGCGGGTGCAGCAATAACGTTGCACGACGCGGTTTTTATTCCGATACGAACCTGACTTTTTAGCCTCTCCGTTACAGCATAAACACGTAGTCACTTGACCTTTCCTGGCCAAAGATTTAACGTGTCGCTGTATCTAACCGATATGCAGCACACGGGTCTTCGGCCCGTTGGTTGCGCCCTGTCGGTGTTTCTAGCACCGGCGGGGCTTTTGTTTTGATCTCAATTTTCAGGTTTCACGCTGTAAAACTTATGCCAAATATAGTGTCAAACAGCGTGTCAACTATGATGAAAGAATACCCTTGACTGCTTAAAAATGTCAAGTATTATATTGCTTATATGCGGTGTAAAATACAAGCCAAATAAACAGTCAAATAAGAGGCAATTTATGCAATGGAGCCATTTTAAATTTGATTACCAACTAAAGCAGGATGACGCCCTGATTCAACATTTGGTCACAATTGAAGCCTATAAGGAAGCGGCCCTTAATCTTGTTCTGCCCCCAGACTGGCGAGAACAGTTGAATAAACTTAATCGAGTGCGTGCTGTTCGCGGAACAACCGCTCTTGAGGGAAACCCGCTTTCCGAAGCAGAAGTATCGCACCAAATAGACATTGTTGATAGTCAAGTGAAGACGGTCGAAAAGACGAAAGTGACCAAGGAGCAATTGCAAATCAGAAATGCCGAGATCGCTCAGATGTGGGTAAAACAAAGATTTTCTCCTGACAGTCCCCTTCTTGGTTGTGAAGATATTCTAAAAATGCACAGCATGATTACTCAACAGTCAGATACGAACCACAATGTTCCGGGAAAATTGAGAACTTTTTCCGTGCAGGTGGGAACGCCCGAAATGGGTGGCGTTCACATTGGGGCACCGCACAGCGAACTTCCAAGGCTAATGAAGGAATTTGTGGAATTCGTAAATTCTGAAAAGTTGAAGGGCCAACATCCGGTTATCAGGGCTTTATTATCACATTTTTTTCTTGTCACCATACATCCGTTTGGTGACGGAAACGGCAGGGTTTCCAGGCTCGTTGAAGCGGGCGTTCTTTTTAGGCAGGGATATAACGTCCATGGATTTTATGGTCTATCGAATTATTTTTACCAAAATGAAAATCAGTATAAAACACTGCTCCAGCAATGCCGGTCGCAGCACCCATTTAATCTTACTCCGTTCGTCATGTTTGGGCTTGAAGCATTTGCAAAGGAGCTTCAGGGAATAAACAATTTCATTAAAACGAAGCTAAACCGCCTTGTTTATCGAACCGTTTTAGTTCGTGCTTTTAACAAGCACGTAGGAAGCCGTCGTCGCCTTCTTAATCAAAGGGAATACAATCTTCTTGAGTTTTTGTTGACCGCAACGGAACCAACCGATCCGTTTTCTAAAAACCCATCGCGCCAAATAAAATTTTCAGAATTGCAGAAAGATAAATACGTGGAAGCATCTTACAGGAACGTTACCCGCCGCACTTTTTCCCGAGAACTCATACGACTTGGTGAAACCGGATTTATCAGTTTTACCCGAGATGAGGCCGCTAAAGATTGGATTGTGGAATTGGATTTCGATGCGATTGGAAAATACTGAATGAAAAAGAACTTTGGGATTTTAATTAACAAGAAAATTTTCTTCGCCCGGCGGAACTCGGGCGCAGAGACGCGAGCACGGTCGGGAATACATTTCCCCCAACAAGTCCGGCTACGCCAAGCCAGTTCTAAACAATTGAACCAAAGGATAAAGCTATGAAAGTAGCACCTTGGCACTCAGTAAAAGAACCGCATCACCATGACAACACCAAATGCGGCCCCGGAAGTGAGATTCCACCTCACAATCGGGTTCAAGGCACCGGCGGAAAACCGTTGTGCAAGGATTGTCAAAAGCTGAACGCAGAAGGTAAGTAAGCCTTTAGCGCCAGCGCCATGTGGCAGTGCCGTTTTTTTTCATGATGGCACTGCCATTTCCATTTTGATGATGGAAGGTCATTTCCCACTGAGGACCGACAGGCTCTCCGTCTTGAACAATCCATATCCTTCTAAGTTCAGTAACTTTTAATCCATGCTGAAGGGCGACCGCGAGTGCTCTAAACCCCTCAGCTTGACCTCCTGAAAAACGAACTGTTGGCTCAGGAAACGGATGCCCATTTCCACCTTGGCAAGAATCGGTCGTTTCAACCCCGTTTTCAAAAAGAATTCGCACCTCGCGCTCAATCCCCTTATCCAGTTTTCTACCAGGGAGTGCCTTAAAAGGCGACTGGCGGTGTTGTGTTTCACTGTTTTTCATAATCGTTTTGTTGTTTTAGCAAGGGATGGGCCAAATCAACCGACCCCCGCCGGCGACAATCTGCGACACCACGACCGACATTTCAGGAATCAACACTTGAAACTTGAAACTTGAAACTTGAAACTTGAAACTCGTGGCATGTCGTTGCCCGCCGATTATCACATGCACACGCCGCTCTGCCGGCACGCCACCGGTGAGCCGGCCGAATACGCCGCCCGCGCCGCCGCCCTCGGCTTCACGGAAATCGGCTTCTCCGACCATTCGCCGATGCCGCGCGACGATTTCGACAACTGGCGGATGTACGACCGTCAGCTCGATGAATACGTCGCCAAAGTCCGCCGGGCGCAAAAGGATTTCCCGGACCTGACCATCCGGCTCGGGCTGGAGGTGGATTATCTGCCCGGTCACGAGGACTGGATTCGCGAGCTCGCCGCGCGGCATCCATGGGATTACTTCATCGGCTCGGTCCATTATGTATCCGATTCCTGGGCCATTGACGACCCGCAGAAACTGTCCGAATGGAAACATCGCAACGCCGATGAAGTCTGGTCGGCTTACTTTGAAAGATTGACCAGGGCGGCGGAGAGCGGCCTCTTCGAAATCATCGGCCACGCCGATTTGCCGAAGAAATTCGGCCATCGCCCGCCGCCGGACTGTGCACCGCTGTACGAGAAATTCATGGCCGCGGCAAAGAAGAGCAATTGCGCCATCGAACTCAACACGGCCGGTTTGCGGAAGGATTGCCGGGAAATCTATCCGAGCCGCAAAATCCTGGAACTGGCGTTCCAGCAGGGCGTGCCCATCACGTTCGGCTCGGATGCCCACGCCCCCGGCGAGGTGGGAATGAATTTTGCCGATGCCATCCGGCTCGCGCGCGGCGTGGGCTATTCGGTATGCTGCCGGTTCATACAACGAAAACGTCACCTGATTGAATTCTGATTGCGGACCTTTCGGCTTATGCTCACGGCCAAACTGACTGGGACCCGGCTTTCCGCCGTGATTTGCCTGGGGCTGACCCTGGTCACGGCGGCCTTGTACTGGCCGATGCTGCATCACGGCTTCATCAATTATTATGACGACAGCACCTACATCACGGACAATCCGCACGTCAACGCCGGCCTGACCGGCCCGGGAATCGAATGGGCCTTCCGGAGCGGCTACGCGGCCAACTGGCACCCGCTCACGTGGATTTCGCACATGCTGGACTGCCAGTTGTACGGTGTGTCGCCCGCCGGCCATCACTTCACCAACCTGCTCCTGCACATTGCCAATACCCTGCTCTTGTTCATCTGGTTGAATAAAATCACCGGCGCACAATGGCGCAGCGCATTCGTGGCGGCACTTTTTGCCTGGCACCCGGTGCACGTGGAATCGGTGGCCTGGGCCGCCGAACGCAAGGACGTGTTGAGCGCGTTTTTCTGGATGCTCGCCCTCATCGCCTACACGCGCTATGCGCATCGGGTGACGCAAACGAACTCCGCCACGCCACCCGTCACTCGTCACCTGTCACTTGATTACTTCCTTGCCTTGTTTTTCTTTGCCTGCGGGTTGATGTCCAAGCCGATGGTGGTGACGCTGCCGTTCGTGCTGTTGTTGCTGGATTTCTGGCCGCTGGAAAGGTTTTCACGTTTCACGTTCCACGTTCCACGTTCCAAAGAATCCTCAATTCTCAATCCTCAACCCTCAACCCAATCCGTCACCCGGATGGTGGTCGAAAAAATCCCGTTCTTTGCCTTGGCGGCGGCGGGGAGTATCATCACCTGTTCCGTCCAGCATTCCGGCGGAGCGTTCTGGTCATCGAATGTTTTGCCGCTGCCTCTGCGGCTGGAGAACGCCTTGATGGCCTATTCCCGTTACCTTTCCAAAATCTTCTGGCCGGTGGATCTGGCGCTGATTTATCCCTATCCGCACGGCTGGCCGCCAATAGTGTTGCTGAGCGCAGCGGTGATGCTGCTGATGTGGTCGGCTTTTTTCATCTGGCGCGCCCGGCAGAATCCGTACCTGTTCACCGGCTGGTTCTGGTTCCTGGGAACGCTGGTGCCGACGATCGGGCTGGTGCAGGTGGGCGTGCAATCCATGGCCGACCGTTACCTCTACCTGCCGGGCATCGGTTTGTTCCTCGTGCTGGCGTGGGGATTGAAGGACCTGGCGGATTATTGGCCTTCAGCGCGAAAGATCGTGGTGCCAGCCGGGATGGCGGCATTGGCGGGTTGCCTGGTCGTCACCCGCATCCAATTGAGCTACTGGCAGAACAGCCTTGCCCTGTTCCTGCACACCGTGAACGTCACCGCCGACAATTACGCCGCCTATGATTATCTCGGCAATATTTTTGAAAAGAACGGCCGCAAGGACAAGGCCCTGTGGCTGTACGAGGAATCAGTGCGGGTGCAGCCGGATTTTCCAATGGGACGGTTCAATCTGGGGATGTTGTTGCTGGAAAATGGCCGGCCGGCGGAAGCGTCGAACCATTTGGCCCTGGCCGCGCAATGGATGCCGCATAATCCGGACGTCCAGTACGATTTTGGCGTGTTCCTGCGGCAGCAGGGCAATCCGGCGGAGGCGATTGGCCGGTTCAAGGCCGCGCTCGGCGACATACCGGACTTTCCCGGAGCCCTCAACGATCTCGCGTGGATTCTGGCCACCGTCGCCGACGCGAAGCTGCGTTCCGGCGCGGAAGCCGTGCGGCTGGCGCAGCGCGCCTGCGAACTGACGCAAAACCGGCAGGCCGCCATGCTCACGACCCTTTCGGCCGCCTGCGCGGAGGCCGGCCGGTTTCCCGACGCCATCGCTACCGTGGAAAAAGCCCGCGATCTCGCCACGGCCGCCGGACAAACGAACATCGCCGCCCAGGACGAGGCATTGCTGAAACGGTATCAAGCCGGTTATCCTTGCCGGGAATCATACTGAATTTTCAAAGCGCCCCATGCCAACCATGCCCACGCCCAGCTTGAAGCAGAACCCGTTGCGGATGCTGATTTGTCTCGTGCTGGCGGTGGCGACCGCCGCCTTGTATTGGCCGTTGAGGCATCATGGCTTCGTCAGCCTGGATGACGCCTCGTACATCACGGACAATCCGCACGTCAACGAGGGTCTGAGCTGGCCGGGAATCGCGTGGGCCTTCCGGAGCGGCTACGCGGTCAACTGGCATCCGCTCACGTGGATTTCGCACATGCTCGACTGCCAGTTGTATGGCGTGTCCCCCGCCGGCCATCATCTGACCAACCTGCTCTTTCACATCGCCAATACCCTGCTCTTGTTCCTCTGGCTGAATCAAATCACCGGCGCACAATGGCGCAGCGCGTTCGTGGCGGCACTTTTTGCCTGGCACCCGGTGCACGTGGAATCGGTGGCCTGGGCCGCCGAACGCAAGGACGTGTTGAGCGCGTTTTTCTGGATGCTCACCCTCATCGCCTACACACGTTATGCGCATCGGGTGACGCAAACGAACTCCGCCACGCCACCCGTCACTCGTCACCCGTCACTTGTTTACTTCCTCGCCTTGTTCTTCTTTGCCTGCGGGTTGATGTCCAAGCCGATGGTGGTGACGCTGCCGTTTGTCCTGCTCTTGCTGGATTTCTGGCCGCTGGAAAGGTTCAATCGTTCAACAATCAGAAGTCTTCTACAGGAAAAACTGCCGTTCTTCGCCTTGGCGGCGGCGGGGAGTGCAGTGACGTATTTTGCCCAAAAAAGCGGCGGCGCGGTGTGGTCGGCGGGATTGCCGCTGCCGCTGCGCCTCGCCAATGCCGGGGTGTCATATTTGCGCTACCTCGCCAAAGCTTTCTGGCCGGTGGACCTCGCAATCGTTTATCCGTATCCCCATCACTGGCCCGCCGCCCTGGTGGCGGCTGCGATGTTGGTGCTGGTGTTCTGCTCAGGACTGTTCCTCTGGCGCGCACGGCAGAACCCGTATTGGCTGGTCGGCTGGCTTTGGTTCCTCGGGACGTTGGTGCCCGCGATCGGCCTCGTGCAGGTCGGCCCGCAGTCCATGGCCGACCGCTTCACCTATCTCCCCGCCATCGGTTTGTTCATCGCCGTCGCCTGGGGCCTGAACGACCTGGCGAATTTCCGGCCGGGATGGCGACCGGTGATAGTACTGGCCGGGATGGCAGCGCTGGCGGGTTGCCTGATGGTCGCCCGCATCCAATTGAGTTACTGGCAAAACAACCTCACCCTGCTGCGCCATGCCAGCGCCGTCACCACGGATAATTATGTCGTCGATAATTTCCTGGGCCGCGCGCTGGACGACGCCGGCAAAAATGACGAGTCCCTGCCGCTCTACGAAGCCGCGGTGCGGATTGAACCGCACTATGCGCAGGCGCAATTCAACCTCGGCATGGCCCGGTTGAACCGGCGGCAGTTGGACGAAGCCTGCGTCCATCTTGCCGAGGTCGTGCGGTTGGTGCCGGAAGATGCCGGAGCGCATTATTATCTCGGCACGGCGCTGCTGGAAAACGACCGGCTCAACGAGGCCATTGACCAGTTCAACGCCGCCATCCTCATCAACCCCGATTTGACCGCGGCGCACAGCCAACTGGGTCTGACCCTCATCAAACAAGGCAAAACCGTCGAAGCCATCCTGCATTTCGGCCGGGTGGTGCGATTGCAGCCCAATGATTCCTGGGCGCATTTCAATCTCGGGCTGGCGCTGCTGGACAACCATCAACCCGCCGAGGCCGCCGCGCAGTTCGAAGAGGACCTCCGGCTGGCGCCGGACGATGCCAAAGCGCACTACCGGCTGGCCCAGGCATTGCAACAGCAGAACCAGCCCGCCGACGCCGTCCGGCACTACCGTGAAACGCTGCGGCTCGCCCCGGAATTTCCCGGGGCGAAACCGGAGCTGGACAAAATCCTTGCCGCCCATCCGGAACTGCGTTGAATCACTGCGAGGCTGGACACGTCCGAGGCCATTTGTAAACTCCACGCGGATGAAACAATCGAGCCAACCCGCCGCATCCGAAACCAGATGAAGCAAACCGCGACACTCAAGATCATGCCCAGGCTGTTGGCCGGGTTTTTGGTCGTGGGCGGCACCGGCAGGGCGTGCGCCCTGACCACTGACATCTCCGACAGCGCCATCAGCAATGTCATCACCGCGGTGGCGAACCATTGGCAGCACGCGCTGGCAGACGGAAGTTATCCGGCAGCGACCACATTGTCCGAGGCGCAAGCGGCGGCAAAACCAGCCGGCATCACCTGGGAATATGCATGGGGCGTGAACCTTTACGGACAGTTGCACGTGACCGACGCGACGGGCAACCAGACCTTTGAAAATTTTGTATCGAATCACAACCTGATTTGCGGCCGGTATTACACGTGGCTGGCCGGCCTGACCAACACCCTCACCGACACGTCCGGCCTGGCAAAGTTTCAACGGACCAACGCCGCCTTGGGCACCTTTTTCATCCTGAACCGGCTGGATTATTGCGGTGCGATGACGGCGCAATTACTCGAAGGCGCACGCCGTCAGACCGGCGGTCTCAGCCCCGGAGAACTGCAAATCGCGAAGGTCACCGCTGATTACATCGCCCACCGCCAGTCCCGGCTGCCCGACGGAACGCTCTGGCGGTCCACGGTTTATGGCGGCACGATTTGGGGCGACGACCTTTACATGAGCTGTCCGTTTCTCGTCCGCTGGTCGCAATACACCGGCGATGCCGGCTTTCTCGATGACACCGCGCAACAGGTGATTCATTTCGCCGGGTATCTGCAGGACACCAACGGCCTTTGGTTCCATGGTTATTACAACAAGAACCATTCGGTGAACGGCATCAAATGGGGCCGCGCCAACGGCTGGGCGATGGTGGCAACGACCGAGGTTCTCTCCGCGTTGCCCGCCAATCACCCGGCGCGCGCGGACCTGTTGAGCATCCTGCGCCGGCACATTGCGGGCGTGGAGGCGGTGCAGGCGCCGGACGGCCTGTGGCACCAGGTGCTGGACCGTCCCGAGGTGTGGGAGGAGACCTCCTGTACCGCCATGTTCGCCTACAGCATCGCCCGGGCGGTGAACCGCGGCTGGATTGATGCCACCAATCTGGCCGTTGCGCGCAAAGCCTTTGCCGCCATCGCGCAAATGGAGGTCAGTCCCGCCGGCGCCATCAGCAACATCTGTCCCGGCACCAGCCTTAACACCAACCTGGCCTATTACACCAACCAGATCAGCCTCCGGCCCTCCACCGACGACCGCCACGGCCCCGGCCCGGTGATGCTGGCCGGCGCGGAACTCCTGCTGTCATCCAGGCCGGACACCCATCGGAAGCCGGAATGATTCCCGGCAACCTGGCGACGGCAGTAATTCCTGTTGATTTTATCCGCAAAACAGCCGCAGCGGCCTTTGTACCCATGCTGGACACGCCGGACACATTTTGAAAAACTCCCGCCACGTGAAACAATCAATTGTCACCCTGGACATGGAAGGCGTGTTGACGCCGGAAATCTGGATCGCCGTCGCCGAAAAGACCGGCATCCCGGAATTGCGCCGCACCACCCGCGACGAGCCGGATTACGACAAGCTCATGCGCGGGCGCCTGGCGATCCTGGACCAACATGGATTGAAGCTGTCCGATATTCAAAAGGTCATCGGCACGCTGCAGCCCCTGCCCGGCGGAAAGGAGTTTCTGGATGAACTGCGTTCGTTCGTGCAGGTCATCATCCTGTCCGACACCTTTGAACAATTCGCCGTTCCCCTGCTCCGCCAGCTCAACTGGCCGACGTTGTTGTGCCACCGGCTGGTGGTCGAGAATGACCGCATCGTGGATTATCAGTTGCGCATCCGGGAACAGAAGCGCGAGGCCGCCGCTGCTTTCAAGCGGATGAATTACCACGTCATCTCCGCCGGCGATTCATTCAATGACACCGCCATGCTGGTCGAAGCGAACGTGGGCATCCTCTTCCGCGCGCCCGCCAATGTGAAGCAGCAATTTCCGGCCTTCCCGGCGGTGGAAACCTACGCCGATTTGATGAAATTGATCAAGGAAGCCTTGGCCTAAACCCTCGTCCTCTTTCTCGTCCTCGTCCTCGATTCGAATTAAACGGTTTCGATTACAAGGACGAGGACGAAGAATGAGGAGGAAATAAAATCAGTCCTCCGCCTTGAACGTGCGGGAAATCAGATCGCGCACCGCCTGCTTCGGACTTTTACCGTCATACAGCAGCTTGTAAACCTCGTCGATGATCGGCGTGGGCACTTTTTTCTCCCGGGCCAGCCGGTGCGCGGATCGTGCCGTGGGATGGCCTTCCGCCAGCTTGGGATGGGAGGCCTGGATGTCCTTCATCGCTTCGCCGCGCCCGAGGCGTTCGCCCAGGTCGCGATTGCGGCTCTGTTTCGAGAAACATGTCAGCATGAGATCGCCCAGACCGCTCAGGCCCGCGAAGGTCTCCGCCTGGGCGCCGCACGCCACGCCCAGCCGGCGCATCTCGGCCAGCGCCCGCGTCACCAGCCCCGCCTTGGTGTTGTCGCCATAACCGAGGCCGTCGCTCACGCCCGCCGCGATGGCGATGATGTTCTTCAACGCGCCGCCGTATTCCACCCCCAGGATGTCCGTGCTGCGGTAGATGCGGAATTCCGGACGGTGAAAAAGTCCCTGCACGGTCCGGGCCGTGCCGTCGCTTTCGCTGGCGCACACCACCGTGGTGGGGATGCCTAGGGCAACTTCGCGGGCAAAACTGGGGCCGGACAGCGCGGCTACGCGGTCCGCCGCGACGTATTCGCGCAAAATGCGGCTCATGGTGTCGCCCGTCTCAAATTCAATGCCCTTGGTCACGCTCACCAGAATGGCCGGATGGCCCTTCAACCTGGCCGCCACCGTCCGGAACGATTGCGATGGAATGGCCAGCACCACGCATTCGGCGCCGGCCACCGCCTTTTTGAAATCCGCCTCCACCCTCCAGTTGGTCGGCAGTTCCACGCCTGGCAGATAACGCTCGCTGCGTCCATGCCGCAGTTCCTCCAGTGTTTCCGCGTCAATGTCCCACAGCGCCACCGCATTGCCGTTTTCCCGAAGCCCCTTGGCCAGCGCCGTTCCCCAGGCGCCTGCGCCCAGCACGGTAATTTTCATTTCGTTGCCTCCTGGATTTCAGGTTTTCTGCCAATGCGGCTTTCCGTCCCCACCATGAGACGTTTAATGTTTGATTTATGTTTGTAAATGGCCATGGCTCCCAGGGCGGTGGTCACCAGGCGGAGGAACAGGTGATTTCCCGGCAGGCACCAGACCGCCGCCGGCAAAGCAACCGCCGCCGCGATGGAACCGATGGAAACATAACGGGTCAGGATCACAGCCAGCACGAAGGCCGCCACGGCGATCCCCACCGCCAGGGGCGCCAGCGCCAGATATGCTCCTCCGCTCGTGGCGATGCCTTTGCCGCCTTTGAATTTCAGCCAGCAGGTGAAATTGTGGCCCATCACCGCCGCGATGCCCGCAACGATGCTCAAGGTTTGAACCCCGGCGGCCGGCCCGTTGAAGATTTTCAACAGTGATGGACATACCCAGGCCACCGCGGCATAACCCTTGAGCGCGTCCAGTAGCAGCACGGCAATTCCCACCGGCTTGCCCAGTGCCCGCATGACATTCGTGGCGCCGATGTTCCCGCTGCCGACCGTCCGGATGTCAATGCCTTTCGCCCGTCCGACCAGATAGCCTGTGGGAATCGAGCCCAGAAAATACGCCGCCACGACGATGATGATGTAAGCGAGCACGGCGGGAGTTTATGAGGCCAAAGTCCAAAGTTCAAAGTCCAAAGTTAACTCAAGTTTTCAGGTTTCAGTTTTCAGTTTTAAGTGGCACACTGCCCGCATGGCATCAAAGGTCAAAGTCGCCGTCCTCGGCACCGGTTCGCTGGGTCAACATCATGTCCGCATTTACGCCGAACTCGCCGCCGCCGGCCTGGTGGAACTCACCGGCATCTTCGACACCAACGCCGACACCGCCCGCAAAATCGCCGCAAAACACAACGTTCGCGCTTTTAAATCCGTCGCCGAAGCCGCGGCCGCCGGCGACGCGCTGAGCATCGCCACGCCCACCACCACGCATTTTGAACTGGCCCGGGGACTGCTCGCGCAGGGCAAACATGTCCTGGTCGAAAAGCCGATGACCGACGACACCGCCCAGGCCGCCGAACTGGTGCAGCTCGCCCG
The DNA here is from genome assembly GCA_052145735.1 of Limisphaerales bacterium. Lineage (GTDB taxonomy): Bacteria > Verrucomicrobiota > Verrucomicrobiia > Limisphaerales > UBA11358 > UBA11358. The sequence continues at coordinate 8,213 of JBKQOA010000167.1, read as the reverse complement.
GCAGAACAATTGCGTGCTGCAGGTCGGCCACGTCGAGCGGTTCAATCCGGTCTTCAAATATCTTGAAACCGTTGCCACCCAGCCGCGTTTCATCGAGTGCCACCGGCTGTCGCCCTACCCCTCCCGCTCCACCGACATCGGCGTCGTGCTCGACCTGATGATTCACGACCTCGATATCGTGCTCGCGTTCGTGAAATCGCCGGTGACCAGCGTGGACGCCGTGGGCATCCCGGTCTTGAGCAAGTCCGAGGATATTGCCAACGTGCGTCTGCGCTTCGCCAATGGCTGCGTCGCCAACCTCACGGCCAGCCGCATCAGCCCTGAAAAGATGCGCAAAATCCGCGTCTTCAGCGGTCCAAAGGATCCTTGCTACATCTCGCTCGATTACCGGGCGCAGGAGGGTTTCATTTACCGCCTCGCCCGCGAGGACCAGCCGGAAAGCTCGAAGCTGAAGAAGGTGCTGGTGGCGAAACTCGGCCTCGGCAAGGACTCCGCCATTGTCAGCGAATTCGCCGGAAAAAAGATCGTGCGCGAGCCGGTGCCGATTGCGAAGGAAGAGCCGCTGAAACTGGAGTTGCAGCATTTCGTCGAATGCATCCGCGAAAAGCAGACGCCGATGGTCAGCGGCGAATCCGCCAAGCTGGCGCTGGACCTGGCCTTCGAAATCACGCGGCAGATTCAGGCGCTTAAATCGTGAGGCGAATATCATCCATGTTTATTGTCGATGATTGGTGGGTGGCACCCGCGTCTCGCGGGTTCAATTCGGCGTCCCGCCGGATTGTCGTGGCATCCGCACAACCGGAATCCGTCATGAGGACAACGACAAGCTTCGTCAGTCGTCTGTTTCGGGCGCGACGCCCGAAACCACCCGCCGGAGGCGGGTGCTACACAACAATTTCCAAACTTCATTCCTTGTTCGCTTGACCCCGAAAACCTTCATGCTCATTGCCGGTGAGGCGAGCGGCGATCTGCTCGCCGCGGAACTGGTCATTGCGCTGCGCAGCCAGTGGCCGGACGCCCGGTTCATCGGCGCGGGCGGAACCAAAATGAAGGTGGCCGGGGTCCGGCTGGCGTTTGACCTGACGCAACACTCGGTCATCGGCATCTCCGATGTGCTGAAGAATCTGTCCGAGTATCGCCGGCTGTTCAACCAGTTGCTCGAATTGGCCGTCAAACAAAAACCGGATGCCGTCATCGGCGTGGATTACGGCGGGTTCAACCTGCGCTTCGGCCACGCCGTCAAAAAATTCGCCCGCAAAAGCCGTGGCGCGTGGAACCCGAAAATCATCCAGTTCGTTTCACCGCAGGTCTGGGCGTCGCGCCCGGGCCGGGCCCGGCGGCTGGCGAAGGATTATGACCTGCTGCTGAGCATCTTCCCGTTTGAGAAGGATTGGTATGCCCGGCGCGTGCCGAAGCTGCGGGTGGAATTTGTCGGGCATCCGATGATCGGAAGATTTACGATTGACGATTTACGATTGACGAGCCAGGAACCGGAAGGCAGCAGGAGCCGAGGTAACGAGGCTCAAACTGAAAGGGAAACAGAGACTCCTCACGTCGTCTCCTACAGAATTCTTCTGCTCCCCGGCAGCCGTGCCGGCGAACTGCAACGGCATCTGCCGGTGATGTTCGCGGCGTTGAAACTTATCCGATCAAAATTGCCGGACGTGCAGGCAAAAATGGTTTTACCGAACCAGGCTTTGAAACAACTCGCGGAAAAGATGTCCGCCCTGCCGGCAAATTTTGAAATTCAAACCGGCCGGTTGCCGGAGGCCCTGGCCCGGGCCGACGCGGCCATCGCCTCGACCGGCACGGTGACGATGGAATGCGCGTTCTTCGGCGTGCCCACGGTGACGCTCTACAAAACGTCGTGGCTTACCTACCAGATCGCCAGACGCATTGTCACGGTGAAATCGCTCACCATGCCAAACCTGCTCGCGGGCGGGGAAGTTTTCCCGGAATTCGTCCAGAACGCCGCCACGCCAGGGAACATTGCCGCCGCCGCGTTGGAGCTGCTGCAAAACGAACCGCGCCGCGCCCAAATCAAAAACCGGCTCGCGGAGGTGGTTTCAACCCTGGGCGCACCCGGCGCGAGCGCCCGTGCGGCCTCGGCCATTTCAAGTCTTTTTACCTGAGAATCGTCCCCGTTCCCGGAGTTTCTGGCGGGGCGAAGCTGCTGGCGGGCTGATGTGGCGTTGGCGCTGTGCGCGCCGTCCCCTTGCGCCACCGGTTCGACTTTGCAACCACGAGCGGCTTCGCGAGCACGCCCGGTTTCTCTTCCGCTTGCTTGATTTCAGGCTTGTTTTCCTGCGCTCCAGATGAAAGACTGCTGGTTCATTATGCAACTGCAAGACACGCCCGAAACGTGGCTCTTTAAACTGTGGCCCTGGCTCGAAGCCAACAAAATCCGGCTGGCCTGGGCCGGCGCAATCATCATCGTCGCCATCGGGGTGATTTCGTTTAACTCCTGGAACCGGGAGCAGAAGGAAATCGCCGCCGGCCAGATGTTGACGGAATTGATGTTGTCCGATTCGCGCCACGTCACTCCCGAACAACAGGCCGGCCTCTTTTTGAAAATCGCCCAGGACCATAAAAACACCGGCGCGGGAGAGCGGGCCATGACCCAGGGCGCCGCATTGCTGTTTGATGCGGGGCAATATGCCGACGCCCAAAAGCAGTTCCAGCAGTATCTTGACCAGTATCCGGGCGGTTTTTTTGCCGCCCAGGCCGCGCTCGGCGTGGCGGCTAGTCTGGCGGCCCAGGGCAAAATGGACCTGGCGGCCGGCGCCTATAAACGGGTAATCGATAATTATTCCGACGTTGTTGCGACCAGCTTCGCCAAATTCAGCCTGGGACAAATTGACGAACGCCAGGGCAAATTGACCGAGGCCATGAATCTCTTCCAGGATGTCGCCCATTCCAACCCCAACAGTTCAGTGGGACAGGAAGCCGGGCTGCACGCCATGGAGTTGACAATGAAGCCGGCCTCGACCCAGTCCGCCACCGCTCCGGCGGCCCCGTTCAAACTCAGTCCCTGAACCATGAAACTCACCCTCATCGGAACCGGATATGTCGGCCTGGTCACCGGTGCCTGCTTCGCCGAGGTCGGCCACCAGGTCCTGTGCGTGGACAACGACGCCGCCAAGGTGAAATTGCTCCAGTCGGGCGGCATTCCGATTTATGAGCCGGGGCTCGAGAAACTGGTCAAAAACAACGTCGCCGCCGGACGGCTCGCCTTTTCCAGCAGCACCACCGAAGGCGTCCAAAAATCCGAGGTGATTTTCATCGCCGTGCCCACCCCGCCACTGGCCGACGGTTCGGTGGACCTCAGTTTTATCGAGCGGGTCGCGCGCGACATCGCCGCCGCCATGACCACCTACAAGATCGTCGTGGACAAAAGCACCGTGCCGGTCAAGACCGGCGAAAAAGTCGCTGAAACCATCAAACGCTACTGCCCGGCCAAGGTGGATTTCGACGTCGTCAGCAACCCCGAGTTCCTGCGTGAAGGCTTTGCCGTCGGTGATTTGATGAAACCCGACCGCGTGGTCATCGGCGTCCGTTCCCAGCGGCCCGTGGCCGCAATGAAGGAGATCTACGCGCCCTTCAACGCGCCGATTGTCGTCACCGACATCAATTCCGCCGAGCTCATCAAGCACGCCTCGAACTCGTTCCTCGCCCTCAAAATTTCCTACATCAACGCCATCGCCTCCGTCTGTGAAGCCACCGGCGCCAACGTCCAGGAAGTCGCCACCGGCATGGGCCTCGATGAACGCATCGGCCGCCGCTTCCTCAACGCGGGCATCGGCTTCGGCGGCAGTTGCTTCCCCAAGGACCTCAGCGCCTTCGTCAAAATCGCCGAGCAAAACGGCTACGAGTTCCGCCTGCTCAAGGAGGTCCAGCGCATCAACTCCGAGCAAATGGAACGCTTCGTCAAAAAAATCACCGACACCCTCTGGGTGCTCAAGGACAAGACCATCGGCGTGCTCGGACTCGCCTTCAAACAAAACACCGACGACGTCCGGATGTCGCCGGCGATTGACCTTTGCCACCGCCTGCAAAAGGAGGGCGCCAGCCTGCGCGTGCACGACCCCAAGGCCATGGACAAGGCCCGGACCGTGCTCATGAATGCCACCTACGTGGACGATATGAACGCCGTGGCCGACGGTTGCGACGCGCTGGTCGTGGCCACCGAGTGGGATGAGTTCAAAAAACTCGACCTCGAACGCGCCCGCAAATCGCTCACCCATCCCATCCTCTTCGACGGCCGCAACCTGTTCGACCGCGCGGAAATGGAACGCCTCGGCTGGGTTTACAAAAGTGTCGGACGCTAGTTTCTAGTTTTCAATTCTTGATTTTCAGTTGAAATGAGCAAGACCGAATCCGCTCCAATTAATAACTCAAAACTAAAAATTAAAAACTGCATCGACGTCTCCGCCGCCCTCATCTTCCGTCACGGCAAACTGCTTATCACCCAACGCCACGCGGATGCGCATCTCGGCGGGTTGTGGGAATTCCCCGGCGGCAAACGCGAGCCGGATGAAACCTTCGAGCAATGCCTCATCCGCGAAATCCGTGAGGAACTCGGCGTGGCCATCGCCGTCGGCAAACTCTTTGCGTCCGTCACCCACGCCTACCCGGAGAAGATCGTCCGTTTGGAATTCTTTGTCTGCCGCCTGCTGGCCCGCGGCGAACCGCAGCCGCTCGGGTGCGCAGCACTGAAATGGGTGGCCCGCTCGGAACTGGCAGGTTACGAATTTCCGGCGGCGGATGCGCAGCTCCTGGAAAAGCTGCAAACCTCGACGGAATTCTGGGGCTAGAATTTCACCCGAAATTGTAGGCGCCGAGGTAACGAGGCGATGGCAGCAATCGAAACGCTCTCCGCTCCATTACCTCGACGCCTACCCCTTCCCGTAAAACTCTTCGACAATCTGGCGGAAGGTGTTTTCCCCCACGTTGACGATGCCCATTTCGCGTTTGGCGTTATCAGACGAATCGCTGGCATGCGCGGCATTGACCATGATGGTGGAGCCGAACTCGCGGCGGATGGATCCGGGCGGCGCCTTGGACGGGTCGGTCGGCCCCAGCACGTCGCGGATTTTGGCCACGGCATTCGCGCCTTCATAAACCAGCGCAATGCACTTCTCCGTGCCGGGCTTGTTCCACTCCGCCGGCGGCAGCTCCGACGGCGCATGGCCCGACATGAACCGGACGATGTTCTCGAATTGATTGTCGCCGAAGGCTGGACACAGGACTTCGCCCAGTTGTTTTTCCTCGTCGGCGGGAATCTTGAAGCCGAATTCCTTTTCCAGCACGCCCTTGGCCTTCGCCCCGACCATGTCCTTGAGCTTGGTCCGGAGCACCTCGCGAACGGGCCCGTAAAATTCCATCGCCTGCGCCACGCTCATGCGGTGCACCTTGATGCCCACGATGAACAGGCCGGTGCGCGAAAAGAAATCAATCACATTGCCCGGACGCCCCGTCGGAAACCGGAAATTGTCCGGCTTGATGAGCACCAGCGTGCGCTCGCCGGTTCCACCGGCTGGATAGGCAATCACGTTCTCCAGCACCCCGCCGTCCTCGTCCGAATGCCGCGCCCACAGTTTGAGTTTCGTTTCGGCTTCCTCCGTGTTCGGCGCGGCCAGCACCGCCGGCTCAAAGTACCGGATCTGCCCGTTGTCATCCATCACCAGGTCGCCATAGGTGTCGCGGATCGTTTCCCCCACCCGCCGTTCCGGCGTGAGGTTCCCGACCACCGAACGAACCTTGCGCACGGCGTCATCGCCGCGAAACAACAACGTCATGATCCGCCGCCGCCGCCCGGTCTTGGGGTCGGGCGAAAAATTCTGGATGACGTATTGCTGGAGGAGTTCCTGGATGCGCCGGTCCTGCGGGTCCTGCGCCGAGACGATGGTTTCGGCATATTGTTTGACCAGTTCCGCGCCGGGCGCAAACATGCGCGCCGCCGCCAGGTCCAGGCCGGTCCGCGAAATCAACCGGCTTAAAATTCCGCCCGTGCGCGACTTGTAAAGGGAATGGGGCGTGATGATGACATAAGCAAGCTGTTGCGCCATAATCAGTGGGGGGGCGGCGGATTGGCTGGTGTTGAACTGACAGCGGCCTTGCCGCCCAGAATCTTGAACATGACCGTGCCACAGGTCGGGCATTTGCCCTTGATCGCCTTGCGCCCGTTCTTCATCGTCTCTTCAACGCCGTTGGCGATTTCTTTTTTGGCTTTGCACTTAACGCAATATCCTTCGGCCATAAAAATCTTCACCGTCCGTGCTTCATGCGCCGGACGGTCTATAAGCTTACCGGCGGCAATCCGGCCACGTCAACTGGGAAAAGACTCAAGTCCACACAACTAGCTTGGAATCAATTACTTGTCGTCCAAAAGACCTCATGCCGGCGGCTGTTGCCGGAGCGCGGTTTTAAGGATTTTACCCGTGGCATTCCGGGGCAATGCCGGCACAAAAACCACCCTTTTGGGCACTTTGTAATCGGCCAGTTTGTTGCGAATATGTTGCAACAGGGCCTTTTCGTCCGGATTTTGCCCTTCTGCCGCCACCACAAATGCCATCGGCTGCTCCCCCTTCCGCGTGTCGGGCACCCCGATCACCGCCGCTTCCTTGACCCCGGGAAACTCCTGGATGATATCCTCGATTTCCCGCGGATAAACATTGAGGCCGTTCACCAGCAACATGTCCTTCTTGCGGTCGGTGATGTAATAATACCCGTCGGCGTCCCGGCAGCCGATGTCGCCGGTCAACAGCCAGCCGTTGCGCAGCGCCTGGGCCGTCTCCTCCGGACGGTTCCAATAGCCCAGCATCACGTTGCCGCCGCGCACGCAAAGCTCGCCCATCTCCCCCACCCCGAGCATTTTTCCCGCGTCATCCTGCACGCTCATCTCCACGTTCGGTATCGGCCGGCCGATTGAACCCGGCTTGCGCACCCCGTGAATCGGATTCTTCGCCACCACCGGGCTAGCCTCGCTCAACCCGTAACCTTCCAGCAGCGGGATGCCGAACTTCGCCTCGAAATCCCTCAACACCTGCACCGGCAACGGCGCCGAACCGCTGATGCAAATCCGGAACGGCAGCTTCATCGGCCCCGGCAAACCGGCCAGCGCTCGGTAAAACGGCGGGATCGCCGGCAGGATCGTCGCCTGCCGCACCAACATCTCCTGCAAAATCTGCCGCGGCTGGTTCAGCGACTTCACCAGCACCATCGTTCCGCCAATGATCAACGGCAGAAAAATCCCCACCGTCAGCATGTAACTGTGAAACAGCGGCAACAACACCGCCAGCCGGTCCTCCCGTACCGTCTCCAGCACGATGCGGCAGCTCTCCACGTTGTGCAACAGGTTGCCGTGCGACAACATCGCCCCCTTCGGCCGGCCCGTCGTGCCCGACGTGTAAATGATCACCGCCAGGTCCTGCTCGCTTCGCTCGCAATTTGCGATTTCAGGACTGGTGGGGCGAGTGTCCTCGCGAGCCGACTCGTCCGTGGCCTCGCCGCGCGACCCCATTCCGCACTCCGCACTCCGCACTCCGCACTCCGTTTGAAAGTCTTCAACCTTGAAAATCCCGAGCTGCGGCCGTGCCGCCAGCAGCGCGGGCGCGTGGACGGCCAGTTCCTCGTCAGTGATCACCACGTCAATGCCGGCATCCTGCAGGATGTAATTCACCTCGTCCGGCTTGAGGAAATTGTTGATGGGCACCAGCACGGCCCCGGCGCCGAGCACACCAAACACCGCCGGAACGAACTCCGGCCGGTTTTTGAGCCAAAGCCCGACCCGGTCGCCAGGCTTGACGCCGAACCGGCCCGCCAAAACCGCCGCCACGGCGCCCGATTGCGCGAACAGCGCGGCGTACGTGAACTCGCTTTCGCCCCAGTACAAGCCGACTTTTTCCGGCTGCCTCTTTACCGAAGCCGCGAATGCCGTGGCCAGATTCATGATGCCCGACCTTACGAAAACCCCATCCACCCCGCAAGACCTGCCGCAGCATCTCCAGTGGGCGCCGAAGTCACGAGGCGATTCTGCCTTCGTCCTCCTTCTCGTCCTCGTCCTCGAATCTCCATTCGGATTCCCTTCCGTATCCCTCAGCAGGCGCCGAGGTCACGAGGTGATTCCGCCTTCGCCCTGCCCGGTATTTCCGGTAGGCGCCGAGGTCACGAGGCGATTCTGCCTTCGTTCTCCTTCTCGTCCTCGTCCTCGA
>JBKQOA010000166.1:0-3776 GCA_052145735.1 Limisphaerales bacterium | reverse complement strand
CGAACCGTTCGTTGGACCCCGCCTGGAGATGGTGGGGATCGATCGGGTCACACGCGAGGACTCTTGCTGGGGTTGCAATTTTTGACTTCTGCCCTGGGCAGTCCGGCAAGCACGGCGGCCGATATGCATATGGACTCGCGTCTGGCTGGCGGAGGTTTCTATTGGTGGACGACTATTGTGCAAGCGTGCTTGGTTTTGACCCTGGTTCTGACCGCGCTGCTTTCATTATTCAGCCTTCGGTTATCGAAAAGGTTGGCAGAGGCCGATGATGCTTGCCCCGGCGTGCTACCGGTTCACGAGGCCGGAAACTTGGATCCATTGCGGGAAGAAAATCTTCTGACCCGAAAAGAAGAAATCCGGAATGGAAGATTCCAATTTCAAACCATTGCGCAAACAGTCCATGGTGCTAATTCACAACAAAAGACCTGACCTCCGGTGTGAAATACTGGTTCTGGGTGAATGCCGTGAACGCCCACGGCCCCGGCCCGGGGAGCAACCCCGTCAGCGCCCGGGTGAAGTGAGACGTGTCAGGTTTGTTTTGGCCGAATCTTGCCGGAAAGCAGCCGCGCCAGATCACCTGCCAGGCCGAGATCCGCCGCCCATTTCTTCAAATAACCCTCATCCAGGGTTGCGCGCTGCACGGCTACAACACCGGCGGCATCTCCCAATTGCCGCTCCGAAGGCGTGATTCGATTCCAAACCAGCTTGTGCAGGATGACATCTTCTGCCGTGGCGATCCACGCTGGCTCGCCAAACAGTTTTACCTCCAGGCGACGCCGCAGCATTTCCTTGTCGTAGGATGACGGCTTCGGCAGCGAGAAATCCACCTTCAACGCGGAACGGGTATCAATCGCGTTGAACTGGTGCGGCGGCTGATACGCGGCATGGACCGACGCTTCGTCCATGAAATAGTCGGGGGAGAAAGCCGAGACAATCTTTGCCACCGCGGCCGGCGGAAGCTGAAGGACAAAATCCAGGTCGTGAGTGGTGCGCGGGATGCCCCAATAGTTTCTGGCCATCGAACCGGTCAAATAATAGGTGAGGTTCAGCCGGTTCAGCCGGCGCAAACAATCCACCAGCAGTTCGCGTTCGTTCATGCGGCGCGGGCAAGTTCAAGACGTTGACGGAGCAAACGCTCGACCTCGGCGGCATCGGCTTTGGGGTGTTGCCGGCGGATTCCTTCCCGGGCCACGTCGCAGGATAATTCATGCAGGTCCAGCGCAATGGCCAGCCGCTGTTCGCCCGTCATGCGCCGGTAGCGTTCAATCTGCTCGTCCAATGCCGCTTGCGGAGTCATGTTTTAAAATCCAGCGAAACGATAGCTCCGTTTCTGAGCCGGGTCGAGAAAATCTGGTCCGTCCAAGCCGCCACTTGGGTCACTGGTTCCGGGTGGCCGCCGTAAACGCCCACGGCCCCGGCCCGTGGAGCAACCTCGTCAGCGCCCGGGTGAAGTGAACCAAGCTGAAATGTAAGCAACGAGTGATAGCACCGGTTAACCGAGTGCTAGTTGTTTAATTTCTTCAGCTTGGTTCTGGTGACCTGTGCTTCGAAAAAATAGTACAGCCAGAATAATGAGATATGCTGTTGATCCTTTTAAAACTTCCAACATTTCCGCTTCAGAATAATTCGAACCGATAAATCCGTCTTCCGCATTGTGCCGCCTTGTAATTTGAAGCAGGCCCGAATGAGAATAACTACACATGCTTTTCCATGATACTTTCTTCATGTTTTTGAAGAAATCTCCAGTAGCATATGCTGTGTCTATTTTCTCCATCATGTCCTTTGGAAATTCAAATTTGTCATCGGTAACTAATTGCTCAAGTTGTTGCGGAGTAGCACAAGCATTTACCCACGCGGCTCTGTAAAGTGTTTCTGCAATAGGCCGTAGAAGAGCAAACCCTGACCCAAAAAGGTTATTCTTAATCAACAAGTCGATGGCTGCATGGTGTTCAATGACAGTGTCGAAGTAAGCAGTCAGTAAATAGATTTTTCTCTCTGTTGTTTTGAAGCCAAGTCCTTCTCTGAGGCTCGTGACTTTGTCTCGAATCCGTTCGTTTCGCAAAAGTTCTTGCTCAACGTTGTTCATAAACCCTCCGGCAGGCTTAACTTTTCTGCGCCTCTTTTGCCCAAGCGTCTTTCAAGGTAATCGTCCGATTGAGCACCAGCTTTCCGGGAGCGCTGTCCTTATCCAACGTAAAATAGGCGAGGCGCTCGAATTGGTAGCGGAGTTCCGGTTTCGCGTCTCTCAGGCTCGGTTCGCACTTGGCCGTCACCACTTCCAGGCTGTGCGGGTTGAGCGTGGATTTGAAGTCGCCGGCCGCGTCTGGTTCCTCGGCAGTGAACAGGCGGTCGTATAACCGGACTTCGGCTTCAATGGCATGCGCGGCGCTGACCCAGTGGATGGTGCCTTTGACTTTGCGACCAGCGGTTGCACCCCCGGTCTTGCTGTCGAGGTCGGCGGTGCAACGCAGTTCCGTGATGTTGCCGGCGGCGTCCTTCACCACTCCGTCGCATTTGATGATGTAGGCGTATTTCAACCGGACTTCGCCACCGGGTTTCAGCCGGAAGAATTTCGGCGGCGGGATTTCCTTGAAATCGTCCTGCTCAATGTACAGTTCGCGGCTGAATGGAATCTTCCGTTTGCCCGCATTTTCGTCCTCGGGATTGTTGACGGCGTCCAGTTCCTCGGTCTTGCCTTCGGGATAATTGGTGATGACGACCTTGATGGGGCGCAACACGGCGAGCCGGCGCAGGGCAACCTTGTTCAGTTCTTCGCGGATGCAGTATTCAAGCACGGCCACGTCGGTCAGGCCGTTGTATTTGGTGATGCCGATGTTATAGGCAAAATTGCGCAAGGCCACCGGCGTCACGCCGCGGCGGCGCAGGCCGGAAATTGTGGGCATGCGCGGGTCGTCCCAGCCGGTGACGATTTTCTCGTTCACGAGCTGGAGGAGCTTCCGCTTGCTCATGATGGTGTACCCCAGCGCCAGCCGGGCGAACTCGTATTGATGAGGCAGCGGACGCGGCAAGCCCAGGCTTTCCAGAATCCAATCGTAGAGCGGACGATGCACCTCAAATTCCAGCGTGCAAATGGAATGCGTGATCCCCTCGATGTAATCGCTCAGGCAGTGGGCAAAATCGTACATGGGATAGATGCACCACTTGCCGCCGGTATGATGATGTTCGGCGTGGCGGATGCGATAGAGCAGTGGATCGCGCATCCACACGTTGGGCGCGCTGACGTCGATCTTGGCGCGCAACGAACGAGCGCCATCGGGAAACTCACCGGTCTTCATGCGTTGGAACAGGTCCAGGTTTTCGCTGATCTTCCGGTTGCGGTAGGGCGATTCCTTGGCATTGCGGCGGTAGTCGTCGGTTTCGTCGGGCGACAAATCACAAACGTAGGCCTTGCCTTTTTCGATCAATTGCTCTGCATAGTCATAAATCTGATCGAAATAATCGCTGGCATAAAACGGCTCGAGTTTGGCCTGGGCCTGTTTCCGCTCGGTCTCGGAAGTGCCAAAAATGGCCGGCAGCTGGAAATCGCGGGTGCCGTTTTCGGCAATCGTAGCGGGCGTTTTGCCGGCGGGTTTCAAGCCCAGCCGGTCTTCCGCCCAGTCGCTGATGAGCCAGTTGACGTCTTCCTGGATCGACTCCACGTATTCGATGTCTTCCTTGGTGGGATTGGTGTCATCCATCCGCAGGTTGCAGATGCCGCCGAACTCCCGGGCGATGCCAAAATTCAAACAAATGCTCTTGGCGTGGCCGATGTGCAG
>JBKQOA010000165.1:0-28189 GCA_052145735.1 Limisphaerales bacterium | reverse complement strand
CGCCGATGAAATCGCGGCGGAAAAAAACCTCTGCTACATCAACGGCTTCGACGATCCGGCGATCATTGCCGGGCAGGGGACTCTCGGGCTGGAAATCGCGGACCAGGTCCCCGACGTTGATGCGATGGTGGTGCCCATCGGCGGTGCGGGATTGATTGCCGGTGTTGCGCTGGCATTGAAGACATTAAAGCCCGGCGTGAAAATCATCGGCGTCGAACCTGAGCGCGCGGCGAGTTTCACTGCGGCGATGCAAGCCGGCAAGCCGGTGCGGGTTGAAGTGAGGCCGACGCTCGCGGATGGATTGAGCGTGCCGCAGGTTGGCGGCAACGCTTTTGCGATCGCGCGGGGTTTGGTGGACAAAACCGTCCTGGTCGGCGAACACGACATTGCCCTGGCCATTTTGCGTCTGGTGGAATTGGAAAAGGCCGTGGTTGAAGGAGCAGGCGCGGCGCCGCTCGCGGCCTGTCTGGCCGGACTGGTTCCCGAACTGAAAGGGAAGAACGTTGTGCTGCCGTTGTGCGGCGGGAACATTGACACGCCCATTCTCGGCCGGATTCTGGAACGGGGCCTGGCCTCCGACGGGCGGCTTTGGCGCTTCACGGCAACCATCAGCGATCGTCCAGGCGGACTGGCGCGGTTTGCGGGTCTGATTGCCGAAACGGGCGCCAGCATAATCGAAATCGCTCACGACCGCGCCTTCTCCAGCGATGACATCACGACGGTCAGCGTGCATTGTGTCGTCGAAACCCGGGACGCCGCCCACATCGCCATCATCCGCGAACGCCTCGATCAGGAAGGGTTTCGGTTGTCGGCGCAATGAACGTTGCGAACACCCGGTCGCGTTGGCTAAGTTAAATCCCGGGCACCGTGAAAACACTTGTCATCGCCATCGGCGGCAACTCGCTCATCACGAACGCGCAGCACATGAGCGTGCCCGACCAGTATGCCGCCGTGGTCAAAACCGTGGATCACATCGCCGACCTGCTCGAACGCCGCCATCGCATCGTCATCACTCACGGGAACGGACCGCAGGTTGGTTTCATTCTGCTCCGCAGCGAACACTCGCGCGGCATCCTGCACCAGGTGCCCCTCGATTCGATTGTCGCCGACACCCAGGGCGCGCTCGGCTACCAGATTCAACAGGCGCTGGAGAACGAGTTCCACCGCCGCGGCCTGAAGAAATCGGTGGCGACCGTGGTGACCCAGACCCTCGTGAACCGCGACGATGCCGCCTTTGCCAGCCTGGCCAAACCCATTGGTGAATTTTACACGCGCGAACAGGCGGAGGAGCGGATGCGGGTGGAGAAATGGACGATGATGGAGGACGCCGGCCGCGGCTGGCGGCGGGTGGTCGCCTCGCCCATCCCCGTGCGCATCATCGAATCCGAGGTCGTCAGACACCTGGTCAAGGAAGGCTATGTCGTCATCGCGGCGGGCGGCGGCGGTATTCCTGTGGTGGCGGACGAAAATGGAATTCTAAGCGGAGTTGCGGCCGTAATTGACAAAGACCTTGCTTCCGCTGTGCTGGCCAGGGAAATCGGCGCCGACCTGCTGGTGATTTCCACCGCCGTCGAGAAGGTCTGCCTGAACTTCGGCACGCCCGGGCAGCGGGCGCTCGACTCGATGACCGTGGCCGAAGCCAGGCGGTACATGGCCGAAGGCCATTTCAAAGCGGGTTCGATGCTCCCCAAAATCGAAGCGTGCGTCCAGTTCGTCACGGATAGCGGTCGCGAAGCTCTGATTACCTGCCCCGAAGCACTCCCAGCCGCATTGGATGGCCACACCGGCACCCGAGTGGTGCCTTGACCAGGCGGGCCACCCGTTCAAAGAGCCCATTCTGTAGGAGCCGAGGTAACGAGGCTTAACTTTCTCCGGGCCGCAATATCGTTTCGAGCCTCCTCACGTCGGCTCCTACTTTTTTAAAAGACCGTCAGCCATTCCGGCGGCGGGTTCATGCTTCGTTGCCATTCGCGCAGAATCGTCTAAGTTTGCCGCAACAAAACTTTATGGCGCGCTTCTACGAACAACTCGTCGCGGCCTTGGCGGAGAACCGGCCGTTCGCGCTGGCGCTGATTTCCGGCGTCAAGGGTTCCAGCCCGCAACGCGCCGGGGCCAAGGCGCTGTTTTTTCCGGACGGGAAAATCGTCGGCACGCTGGGAGGCGGCTGTCTCGAAGCCGAGGTCCATGCCCGCGCGAAAAAGGCCTTGCAGACGGGCCAGCCGGCGACGTTCGAAATGGTTCTCGACCACGATTTCGGCTGGGACGACGGCTTGATTTGCGGCGGGAGCGTGACGGGGCTGATCCTGCCGCATGCCCCGCAAGCGGCGGAACTCTGGTGCCAACTGGCCGCCGTCACCGAACCGGTCCGCTGGGGCGTCAAAAAGGATTTCTCCATCGTCCGCGTGGGGGACGGAGAAGCCGGCGACTGGTTTTATCAGGAAACCGTCACCCCGCCGGTTGCCTTGTGGATTGCCGGGTCCGGCCACGTGGCCCAGGCCGTCGCGCCGCTGGCGTTGCAACTGGATTTTGCCGTGACCATCTTCGACGACCGGCCGGAACTGGCCAACCACCAGTTTTTTCCGCCCAACGCACGGCTTCAGGTTGGCCCCTGGCACGAACTTTTGAAAGTGCCATTGCCCAAAACGCCTGCCTTCGGACTCATCGTCACGCGCGGCCACCAGCATGACGCGTTGGTGCTGTCGGAGTGGATTCAGCTTCCGTTTGTTTTTCTCGGCATGATTGGCAGCCGCCGCAAGGCGCGGATCATGCGGGAGGAGTTTTTGCGCCAGAACCTCGCCCGCGCCGAACAGTTCGACCAGCTCGCCTGTCCGGTGGGCCTGGAAATCCAGGCCGTGGGCACGCACGAAATCGCCGTGAGCGTGATGGCCCAGTTCATTCAGAAGCGCGCTGAAGCAATGACTAAATCCTAAATCCGAATGACTAAAGAATTGCCAATACCCAATGTCGAATTATCCAATCGCGCGGCTGAACCAGTTTTGTCATTCGAGCTTTGTCATTCTTTAGTCATTAGGGCTTCGTCATTTGTCATTCGCCGGTTACGTTTTGCCGAAAAAACTGGAGAAGCAAAAATTTCCCCATGAGCGCTGCGGAAAAAGTCCCTGCCTTCGGCGTGGTCATTCTCGGCGCGGGAGCGTCGTCGCGGATGGGCCGGCCCAAGCTGCTGTTGCCCTGGCAGGGCACCACCATCATCGGCCATCTGCTCAACCAATGGCGCGAGCTGGGCGCGGCGCAAATTGGCGTCGTTATGCGCCCACACGACGCGCCGCTGGTTGCCGAACTGGACCGGCTGGCTTTTCCGCGCGCTGACCGCATCGAAAACCCGCAACCGGAGCGCGGCATGTTCAGCTCCATTCTCTGTGCGGCCGGCTGGTCCGGATGGAAGGATGAAATCGCCACCTGGGCCATCGTGCTGGGCGACCAGCCGCATCTGCGTCCGGAAACACTGCGGCAACTGCTGGAATTTCATCGCGCGAACGCCGACGCGGTCTGCCAGCTCGAATTTGGCGGGCACGCGCGGCATCCGGTTCTGCTGCCGCGCCGGGCATTCAAGGAACTAAAAGTGTCCCGAGCCGGAACTTTGAAGGATTTTTTGAAGCAAACTTCCGTCCGCGGCGTCCGCTGTTCCGTGGATGACCCCGGTCTGGCGCTGGACCTGGATACGCCGGAGGACTACCAACGGGCACAAAAATAAGGCTAAAGGCTGAAGGCTGAATTTGCGGACGACCGTCCGATTAATCCCGTCGCAGGTTTTTCAGAGTGACGGCGGAGGTTTCTCCCTCTCCGCCAACGGAGTTTGGGGAGCAGGGGCGGGGTGAGGTGGTGCGTAAACCAACACCAACTGATCTCGCATCGTACGGTGAAATCTGCCGCTGCCAAAATCATTTCAGGATGGACGCCGCGGTTGAAGTGCCTTGCAAAAGACAAATTTCGGCTGATAATTAAGCCATGAGTGCAACCGAAGTCATTGAGCAGTTTAAAGGGTTGTCCGCAAACGAACGGGCTCAAGTGGCCAAGTTCGTCGTGGAAAACGATGATTCCTGGATTCCAGACGAGTTCAAGGAAGCCATGAAAGATGCCGCGGCCGGGCGTTTTGTGGACATGGAAACCGCTTTGCACGAAACGCCGCCGTCCCGTCTGCAATGAAATATCGCTACCGCGCGGTGGAGCGGTTCTGGACGAGCTTCTACCGTTTGCCTCCGGCTCAAAAGGAATCCGCGCGCAAATCATGGAAAATTTTCAAGGAAGACCCTTTCGATCCACGATTGCGGACGCATAAAATCCTGCGGCTTTCAGCGAACTACGGTCGCACGATTTACGCCATTGAAATTGAAGGTGATTTGCGCCTGCTGTTTTACCTGGATGGCGAAACCGTCGTCTCTCTGATTATCGGCACGCATGACCTTTACAAAGGGTGATAAACGAAGAAAGAAAAGCCCGTAGGGCTGGCATCTTTGCAGATTACGTTTACAAAACGAATCAAGCTCCGTTCAGGAGCGACATCATCGGAAGATGCCCCGACGGGGCTGTGTCCCTCGCCGATCGGATGGGAGAGGGTGGCCGCAGGCCGGGTGAGGGTTTCGGTTTTGTGGTTCTACAAATAGGCCGCGCCTGACGGCGCTGAAAATGGCTGTTGGCAAACAGTTTGCCTGGCGTGGAAAACTTCCGCGCCGGGCGAAGAAAACTGCCGCTCCCAAAATCATTTTGGGATGGACGATTGGGGCAATTGGCGTTTGAATGTTGAATGTCGCGTGAATGAAGAACAAAATCTTGTTTCGGTGATGCGGCAACTTCACCAAGCAGTTTTGGATTGCATTGACAGAAAACAAGTGCTTCCAGGTTTAGCTCTTATGTATGCCACGATTGACATTTTCGCTTCACTGGAACGATCAGCAGACCAAGAAGCTACTGGCAGCAAAGAGTTCAAGCAGTGGGTTGAGAATTACATGCCGCTGTCCGCCTTGAATGTTAGGTCTGACGACCTGTGGGCGGCGCGTTGTGGACTGCTCCACACATTTACACCGTCTTCCGATAGATCGCGGGCAGGAAAAGCGCGAGAACTACATTACGTTCGAGGGGATAAACGAGATAGACAACGCCACACCCGCCCTCGCCCAAAGTGTTGTGGACTTCGAACTTGCCGCCGATTACGTCACCCTTTTTGTAAAGTTCATTTTTGCTCATCTTAATTGTTTGCAGATGCTGGCGATTCTCTAAGGGCATCGCTCTTGCTTTTATTTTGCCCTTTGAACAATCCATTTTCGATATCGTGGAACCTGTTTTGCACTGATTTCGCGAGCGGAAATGATGCGATAACTGGTTGCGCCCGTTTCAATCTCGCGCCACGTTACACAAACACCTAAAATTTGACTCCGATTATCCAATCCCAAAACAATCCATCGTTCTTCCATGGTGCTGTGCCTGTAATCTGGATCCATAATCGATTCCCCGTCACGAAAAAAAACAGCAGCGTGTTCAAAACTAACACCGTGCTTTTGAATGTTTGCCACATCTTTTTCCGAATCCCATTCAAAATACCAGTCTTTGTATTCAAAAACGACATTCATAGTTTCGAACATAACATCTTTCCTCTTTTGGCGCCTCGTCGAGCAAATTCTTAAAAGTGAATTACGCGGTGAAGAGCAGTTTTCAGTTGAGCTTTCTTGAGTCTGTCCCCGCCGTTTCGGCCTAGCTCGAAGAGCCAATCACGGCAGACCGGAAGTTTGAGGATGTGGTGAAGTCGGCGCAAGCTGCGGCGGTGCTCGTCCTCGTTTACTGATGTAACAGCGGACGTGAGGAGGCTCTGATTTTTTTAAGAATGAGTCTCGTCACCTCGACTCCTACATTAAATCAGGCTGCGCAGCAACGCAGCCCTACCATTGTTCTGATTTTCACCCGCCGATGGCGGTCATCGGGCGGCAGGGTTGGTATTGATTGCGGAACTGGTGTTCCAGCGGTTTCACCCGCAGCGCGGTTTCCAGCAATTCCCGCAAAGCGCCGTCGCTGGCGCCGCTCCGCAACGCTGTGCGCAGATCCACTTCAACATGGTTGCCGAGACAGGGACGCACCTTGCCGTCGGCGGTCAGCCGCATCTTGTTGCAGTTGTCGCAGAAATGCTCGTTCGTCAGCGCGCCGACGAAGCCGATCATGGCGCCGGTTTGTTTCAGCCGAAAATACTTCGCCGGCCCGTGGCCGAGACGGCACTCCGGCTGCGGAATCAATTCATCGTGCCGGGACAGGAATTGCATTACCTCGCCGCAGGGCAGGAAATTTTTCTCCGTCAAAACCTCCGTCGTGGTCAGCGGCATCAATTCGATGAGCCGCAGCGGCAGGCCGCGTTCGGCGGCGAATCGGACCAACGGCCAGATTTCTGTCTCGTTCACGCCGCGCATGAGCACGCAGTTCAGTTTCACGCGCTCAAACCCCGCGTCCGCAGCGGCGCGAATGCCGGCCAGCACGCGCGCCACGTCGCCGCCGGTGATGCGGTGGTAAATCGCCGGGTCCAGCGCGTCGAGGCTCACGTTCACCGTGCGCAGGCCGGCTTCGCGCAAGGTTTTCGCAAGCGCGGCCAGCTTCATTCCGTTGGTGGAAAGCCCGATGCTTTCCACGCCGGGAATCGCCGTCATGGCGCGGACGATTTCCGGCACGTCGCAGCGCACGAGCGGTTCGCCGCCGGTCAGCCGGAATTTGCGGAAGCCCAGCTCCGCCGCCGTGCGCACGACGCGGACGATTTCCGCCGCCGTCAGATGGTCGGACTGGCGCTCCCAGCCCTTGTAACCCTCCGGCATGCAGTAGAGACAACGCTCGTTGCACCGGTCGGTGACCGAGATGCGCAGGTAATCAATTTTTCGTCCGAATGAATCCATTTTATTTTTGCTCGTGCGGGTCTTCGCCGCGCAAATGCGCCAGTCCCTCGCGGATGGCTGGCGCGAGAATTTCCAGGCACTCACGCACCGCCGACGGCTTGCCGGGCAGATTCACAATCAAACACGCACCGCGCGTCCCGGCCACGGCGCGTGACAGGATGGCCG
This sequence comes from Limisphaerales bacterium, assembly GCA_052145735.1. GTDB lineage: Bacteria > Verrucomicrobiota > Verrucomicrobiia > Limisphaerales > UBA11358 > UBA11358. The sequence goes on along the minus strand of JBKQOA010000165.1, from coordinate 21,140 downwards.
TTTTCACCCGCGCCAGCGACTGCATCCGCATCGCCTCGCCGAAACCCGGCAACTCTTTTTCCAGCACGGCGTGGGTTGCCTCCGGCGTCACGTCGCGCGCGGAAATCCCCGTGCCGCCAGTCGTCACCACCATATCGCATTTTTGCACGTCCGCAAACTTTCTCAACGCCGCGGAAATCGTATCCACCTCATCCGGCACGATGAGCGACTCGAATATCGTGTCGGCACCGAGAAATTCGCGGAGAACATTCTCAATCTCCGGCCCGCTACGGTCGGCATAAACCCCGGTCGAAGCGCGGTCGCTGACGGTGAGGCGGCCGATTATCATTCCTTCACCTTCTTCACCACCCGGATACCTTCAATCCGCATGGTTTTATCCACGGCTTTGCACATGTCGTATAGCGTCAGTGCGGCCACGCTTACGCCCGTCAGCGCCTCCATCTCCACACCGGTCTGCGCGCTGGTTTCGGCAATGCAGGTGATTTCAATTGCCGCCGGTCGCACACGAAAATTCACCTCAACCTGGTTCAAGCCCAGCGGATGGCAAAGCGGAATCAGTTCCGCCGTGCGCTTGGCGGCCTGGATGCCGGCAACTTGCGCCACCGTCAGCACATCGCCCTTCGGCAGGGCGCGCTTTTTCAACGCCCGGATGGTCGCCGGCTGGCAGACCAGCCTGCCTGCCGCCAGCGCGCGCCGACGTTGCACCGGCTTGTGGCCGACATTGACCATGCGCGCACCACCGGCGGCGGCGAGATGTGAAAATGTTTTTTTCATCGAAATGATACTAAACTGATCAGGATGTAGCGTCGGGCCTGTGGCTCGACTGATTCGGCCACAGGCCGAACGCTACCGTTGGTAAAAAATCCACCTCGGCGAATTTTTCGATTACACCTTGGTTCGCCGGCACGCGAACCAGCGCATTCGCCGTTGCCAGGCAGGTGATGTCGCCGGAACTCGCCCAGGCCAGCGGCCGCAGGCGCGGCGTGGCGTCATGCCATTCCCAGCGGGCCGGCCAGAGCGTTTCGCGTGGACACGGTTTGTCGTCGAGTTTTTCGGCAAGCTGCCCGCGCAGAAATTCCGGCGGTTCGCCGCCGGTCAAACCCGCCAGCGCCGTGGTGACGGCAAATTGGAAACAGACGAAATGCGAGTGCGGATTGCCCGGCAGCCCGAAGGCGACGCGCGGACCATTCACACCGAAGATCAGCGGTCGTCCGGGGCGCAGGTTGATCTGGCTGAAAACGATTTCAAAGCCGAGCTGTTCCAATAACGCACGCGTAAAGTCTTTTTCCCCCACGCTTGCGCCGCCGGAAACAAGCAGCACGTCCACATTGCGGAGTGCGGAGTGCGAAGTGCGGAGTTGGGATTTTGCCGCCTCAAAATTTTCCGGCAGATGACCTTGCACCAAATCGCACGGGAAATTCTGGAGCAGGCCGCGGATGAGGGTGGAATTGCTGTCGCGAATCTGGCCCGGCTTTGGTGTTTGGTCCGGCGTCACAATTTCATCGCCGGTCGTGAAATGGAGGATGCGCAATCGCGGGCTGACGAGCGGATTTACGTCTCCCACCGTGGCCAGGATGGCCAGCGCGCCGGCATTCAATTTTGTTCCCGCAGCCACCAGCGGCTGGCTTTGTCGCACCTCCTCGCCGCACAACCGGACGTTCGTCGAATTCTCCGGGCGCACGACGCGGAGCCTGTCGCCATCGCGCACGACGTGTTCCTGCATCACCACCCGCAGGCCGCCGCAGGGCAGCGCCGTGCCGGTCGCCACGCGCACGGCTTCGCCGGGCTTGAGCTGGCGTGGTTTCCAGTCGGCGGCATGAATCGTGTCCACGACGGCAAAGGTTTTCGACGCATCATCGGCGCGGATCGCGTAGCCGTCGCGCGTCGAGCGGTCCACCGGCGGCAAATCTTCCGGCGCGCAAATCGTTTCACGCAGGACGCGCCCCAGCGCCTCTGCCAACGGTGCGCGGACGGCGGGCAACGGCTGGCAGCGGGAACGGATTTCGGCCCGCGCTTCGTCTAAAGATTTGTAGGAGACGACGTGAGGAGTCTCTGATTTTCTTGCGGAGAGAATGAGACTCCTTACGTCGCCTCCTGCGATGTTTGGCGGTATCGCCCGCCGTTTCCAAATCGGCACGTCCTGCTTGAGCCGGTCCATGAATTCAGCGAGCAGCGCGATGGCCTCGCCGCGATGCGGCGACGCAACGCCGACGTAAATGGCGGTTTCACCGACAGGAATGACGCCGACGCGATGAATCACCTTCGCGGCGCGGCAGAGATGTCGCTTGGAAATGTCCTGAAGCAGCCTCCGGATTTCGCGCCCAACCATTTCGGGATAGGCTTTGTATTCGAGGGCGCGGATGGCCTGGCCGTCTTCCTCGCCGCGAACCACACCCCGAAATTCCAGCCACGCGCCAGAGTCGCCGAGGCTCGATGGCGGGATAACCTGCTCCGCAATCGGCTCGTTCGTGAGTTGAATTTCAATCTCCATGCAAAAATCCTTTAACCGCCCGACACCGGGGGAATCAATGCCACTTCATCGTCATCAGAAAAAACCGCGTCAGCCGCGGCGTATTCCCAATTTTTCGCGAACCGGACACTCGGGCGATGTGCGGCAAGCTTCGGAAATTTCTTCAGTAATTCTACCCAAAGCTGCTCCGCGTTCAGCGCCGAAGCGGGCGCAATTTCGGCCGAATCGCATCCGGCAACATCTTTTAGTTGGGCAAAAAATAGAACTCGCATTGTTTAAAAGTTGAGAATTATGTTTGGCCGCGCGGGCGAAATTCAATCGTAAATCGTAAATCGCAGATCATAAATCTCAGCCGGTGGCCTCAATCAACAATTTTCCGCCGGCAAAAATCAGCACTCCGGCCAGCACGCGGCTGAAGGTGACGCTGCTCCAGCGGCGCGCGCCGAGGTGTGTGCCGAGCAGCGCACCGAGGACGGCCGGCAGCGTGAGCCAGAGCAACGGTCCGGCGTGCGTGATTTTTTCCCAACCCGTGCCGGCGAGTCCGGCGATGGAGTTGAGCACGATGAACCCAGCTGCGATGCCGCCGGTGGTTTTCGGTTTCACCCAGCGGAACAGATACAGCAGCGGGCTTAAAAATACGCCGCCGCCGATGCCGGTCAGTCCCGCCAGGAATCCCAGCACGGCGCCGATGAGCAGCGCCAGCGGCAGAAGAAATTTCTGGAGCGCCACATCATCGGTCTGCCAGCGCGAGCGCAGGAGCAGGACAAGTCCCGCCGCCGTCAGCACCGCGCCGAGGGAAATTTTGTAAACCTGCGGACTGATGTGGACCCGGCTGCCCAGCCACGCGCAAGGTGCAGAGATAACTGCGAATGACAGCAGCACGCGCCAGTCGGAATGTCCCGCCCGGCCAAACCGCCACCAGGCGATGCCGGCGACCAGAACGTTGGCCATCAACACCGCCACGCGCGCGGAAGCCGGGGCCACGCCGACCAAAGCCAGCGCGGCGAGATAACCCGTTGCGCCGCCGTGGCCGACCGACGAATAAAAAAACGCCACCGCAAAGACGGCGGCGAGCAACAGGCCGGTTTGGATTGGCGAAAGATCAACCATGGTTCGGCGGCGCTGGAGATTCCAAAAGCATTCTTTGTTGAACGGAATGGAACACCGAACGTTATATTTTGTCAAATATAACGCCGGCTGGAAGTTGCCCAATCAGGGGCTAGGGCGGATCCTTCCCCTGGGGTTGTCAAACACGCAGAAGCCGCCGCAGTTGTTTCCAGGGGGCGGCGGTCGCGCGCAAGCTTGCTTTTTCCATCTGCTGATAGAGAGCCACGACTTTGCCGCCGGTTTCCGTCAATGCCGCGCCGCCGCCGCCTTCGCCGCCGCGCGCGACGAGGACGAGCGGTTGCTTGAAGCACCGGTTCATCATCTGGACGAGCGACCACGCGCGCATGTAGGACATGCCCATCCGCCGGGCCGCCTGGTTGATGGAGCCGGTCTGCCCGATCAGCGCGAGCAGTTCCACCTTGCCCGGTCCCAGCGCGATGTCGCCGCCACGAAGAATACGGAAGCGGGGCAGCACCGAACGGATGCGGATTGATCTGGTTTTCTTCCTCATGAGTAACGCCGGCAAATTGGACGGCCACAAATTCCCCGGTTTGCGTGGTGATGGCAAGGATTCAAATGCCAGCTGCTTTTGACCCGCGGTACGAACCGTTTTCATTCCCATTCATGGAAACTGTCTCTGAATAGCTGTGATTTGTTTCAAAAAGAAGGCAGGTTCGCCACTCGTGAAAAAACTCGTCGCTTTTTTAAAGAAGCGTTCAGAGCATCTGGCCGAAATGTTCACATAACTGAGAGCCAAAGTCATGAGCATTGAGAGAAGCAAATTATTCTTATCTCTGGTGGTGCCGCGGCCTGCGCCAGTCCCAATGTTGAGCCGAGCGGCTGCGGCTGCGCCTGCTGCGGCCGGGGACAAGCCGCGCTCCGGTACCGGGTTCACCGCGGCAGCGGGTGAAAGGTAAATCGCGCCGGGCGGGCCGCCGCCGGGTCAATTTGCACGGTGTAATAACCACCGTCATTCAACAATTCGATGCCGGACAGGGCCGGGCAGAGCCGCACCCGGAACGGCCACCAGTGATGCGCCTCGTGCAGCGCGGAACTGTAACGGTTGATGGAACGGCCGAGGAACCGGACGGGTGGAACTCCCGACAGCACCCGGCTTTTCCATAAAATCAGACGGGTGTGGAGATGGCCGATGATGGTTTGTTCGACCTGCGGCAACCGGCGGCGCACCGCCTCCTCACGCCACAGGAACGGCAGGGCTGTGGGGTCGTGACAGAACAACAGCACGCGTTGCTCCGGCTGGAGCGCGTCAAAAGCGGCGCGGACTTCAGCGAGGTGGGCCTCGCGCAGGGGCTGCCATTCCGGCCATTCCGCCGGCGGCACATCCGTCCGGGTGGCGGGCAGGGCGATGAGGGGCGAAGCCACCCCGAGCAACAGGTAACGCCCGATGGCCAGTTGCCAGAAGGGTTGCAGGCCGAGTTGTTGCGTGGCGCAACGCCAGCTGGCCAGCCGCATTCCGCCTTTTCCGCCAAACAGGGTCAATTTGCCCAGTTCATGGTCGCCAAAGGTGAACCGCGCGCGGTCCCCAAAACGGTCGCGGAGTTTGCCGAGACATTCCTGCGCGCTCTGGAACGAGCCCGGGTCGCTCACGCCCCCGTACGCATTGTCACAGGGATAATCCCCGTTGGCCACGACGTAATCCACCGGCCCGATTTCGGCCAGGAAGCGGTCGAGTTGCCGTCCCTGGTCGAGCGGGTGGCGCATCCAGATCAAGTGCCGGTAGGCGCGCGCGATCGCGCGAAGGAGGGGATGGTCAATGTTGCGGAATTCGTAGTCCTCGCCGCGGGCGCGCTCGACGGGGCCGGCGTGATGGATGTCGCTTAGAATGGCGACCGTCACATCGCCTGGCGCGCGGGTGTCCATGCGCTTCAATCAACCGCGGATTTCACCCGGTCACCGGCGCCCTGGTCAAGGCAGTCGCGGACGGTTTTGGCGAGTTCGGTATGGGTGTAGGGTTTGGAAAGAAAGCTCGCGCGGGTCTGGGCCAGCATTTCCTGGTTGACCTCGTTGGCGGTGTAGCCGCTGGTGAAAATGATTTTCAAGCGGGGCTGGTTGGCGAGCAACTGGCGGGCGAGTTCCACGCCGGAAATGCCGTCGGGCATCACCATGTCCGTCAAAAGCAGATCAATTCTGTCCGGCTGCCGGTCCCACACGTCCAGGGCGTCCTTGCCGGAGGAGGCTTCCAGGATGCGGTAGCCGCATTCTTCGAGGATGTCGCGGGCCATGTCGCGCAGAATGGGTTCGTCCTCCACAATGAGGATGGTTTCCGTGCCGCCGGCGACCGGGCCGGTCGCCGCCGCTTCCCTGGCCTGACCGGGCACGGCGTCGCTGGCGGGGAGATAGACGTCGAAGGTGCTGCCCTTGCCCGTTTCGCTGTTCACCTCCACCCAGCCTTCGTGCTGTTTGACGATGCCATAAACCGTTGCCAAGCCTAGGCCGGTGCCTTTGCCAACGTCCTTGGTCGTAAAAAACGGTTCAAAGATCTGACTCATTGTTCCCGGATCCATGCCGACGCCGGTGTCGGTGACCCGCAAACGGACAAAAGGACCTTCACGTGCCTGGGGATGGGTTTCGACAAAGGCGGCGTCAATGTCCACGGCTTCGACGCCGATGGTCAACCGGCCGCCGCGAGGCATGGCGTCGCGGGCATTGACGGAAAGGTTCATCACCACCTGTTCAATCATGCCGCTGTCGCCCAGGACGAAGGTGTTTTCCGTCACCGGCTGGAATTCCAGCGTGACGGTCTCGCCGAGCAGGCGCTGCAACAGCTTGCTCATGTCGCTGACGAGCTCGCGCAAATCGAGCGATTTGATCTGCATGACATTTTTGCGGCTGAACAGGAGCAGCTGGCGGGTGAGGCCGGCGGCGCGTTCGGCGGCAAAATAAACGGCCTGGATGGAATCCCCCACCTCCGCCGGCAGACGCGGCCTGGCGAGCAGCGAGCTGGTATGTCCCTGGATGATGGTCAGCATGTTGTTGAAGTCGTGGGCGACGCCGGCGGCGAGCTGTCCGACGGACTCCATTTTTTGCGACTGGCGCAACTGGGCCTCCAGGCTCAGCCGGTCCGTGATGTCCTCGATGTAGCAATGCACCACGCTGCTGGCCGTGATGGGATGAAACGACCACGAGAACGTGCGTCCCTCGAGCCGGGTTTCCAGGTGCACCCGGCTTTGACCGCTCGCGAGGCAGTCGCTGATGATGCGGTCGAAGTCCGGCGGCAGGATTTCGCTGGGCCGGTTTCGTTGCACGGAAACGGCCAGCTGGCTGGCGGCTTCGTTGTAATAGGTGATGGTGCCGTGTGCGTTCAATTCCATGGCCGCGTTGGGGTTCAACTGGACGAAGGCGGCGAGCTTTTGCAGTTCTGCATCGGCGCGTTTGCGCTCGACGGCCAGGCCAATGGCGGTGGCGGCGGCCTGGAGGAATTGCACTTCGTCGTTGTTGAATTTTCGCTCGTGCGTGGTGTAAACGCCCAGCAGGCCGAACGGCCGGTCGCGGGTGGGAATGGCGACGGTGATGCCGCTGACGACGCCATGTTCCGCCAGGAACGGCGACGCCGAGATGCGCGATTCGGTTTTCAGGTCGGCGGTGATCACGGGTTCCCCGGTTTCCAGGGTGGCGGCAATCGGTGAATCTTCGTTGCCAGGCAGCGAGGTCTGCCGGTTGTACTGGGATTTCCAGCCCACGCCGGACTGCAGCCGCAGCTGGCCGGCCGGGAGTCGCTCGAACACGGCGGAATATTCCACGCTCAAGGTCTGCGCCACGAGCATGGCGGCCTGGTTCATCAGCGCTTCCAGGTCGCTGTTGGTCAGCGCAAATTGGCCCAAGGCGGCCACCACCGTCTGCTGGAAGGAGCGGTTGAGCAGGTTTTTTTCTGCGCTTTCGAGGTTTTTGACGTAGCGTTCCAATGACTCGGCCATCTGGTCGAACAGCTTGGTGAGCTGGCCGAGTTCGTTTTGCGTGGCTTTCAGCCCGGTGCGCGCGCTCAAATCACCGTCGGTGATTTTTTGGGCGGTGTCGGACAAGGCGCGCACCTGGCGCATGATGAAATGTTCGCCGCCGAACCACGCCGCCGCCAAGGCCAGCAACCCCACCACAAACCCGCTAAACTCCAGCTTGAAGATGTACATCAGCAACCAGGCCGGGGTGATGAGCAAAAGCACGCTCCCGACCAATTGCATCCGCAACGTGGAGAATTTGAAGATTGATTTAATCATTTCAACCGCTGGAAACTCGCGCAAAAAGCGTGCCATTAATGCGCCGATTCGCAAAGCGATTTTATTCATTTCGGCCCGTCAAATGCTGGCTTTTACAGGAACGGGTCCGTCGGATTGTGCTGGCTGGAACGGGGATAATTCAGTGAACTGGACCCGCTTGATCGCAAAACCGCACTGCCCTTTGGCCATGAAACTTCATCCGCACAAACCGGGTTTATGAGCCGCCTGCGATTGCATGTCATTGCTTGTCCCGTTTTCCAGCGGGAACTGGAGTTCCTGGCCGCCGATGCGAAACCCGAGGTCACCTTCCGGCACCTGGAAATCAAACTGCACGCAGGGGCCGCCAACGATCTCCGGGCCGCGCTGCAGAACGCCATCGATGACGTGGCCGCCGGCCAATGCGATGCCATTGCCATCGCTTACGGACTTTGCAATCGCGGGGTGGTGGGGCTGCAGGCGCGCGCGTTGCCGATCGTGATCCCCCGCGCGCATGATTGCATCGGGATGCTGCTCGGCAGCAACCGGGATTACCTCGCGCAACTGGAGGCGCAACCGGGCACTCTTTTTCAAAGCGCCGGCTGGTTGGAACATTTGCCGGCCAACGGCGAAATCCGCCGGCAGGATTTCACCTGCGGCCCCGATTCCAATGTCACCCGAGAACAACTGGTTGACAAATACGGCGAGGACAACGCCGATTACCTGCTGGAACAGTTCAACCAATTCACGCAGCACTACGGCAGGCTTGCCTACATCGCCACACCGGCACCCCGGTCGGCGCATGGGGAGGCAGCCGCGAAGGAAATCGCCCGTGCCCGCGGCTGGAAATTCGAGCGGCTGGCCGGCGATCTCGGCTGGTTGCGGCGCTTGTTGAACGCAGAATGGAATGACCGCGAATTCCTGACGTTGAAACCGGGCGAGCGTGTCGGCCTGCGTACCGACGCGGGCCTTATCGGCGCGGAACCGGCATGATTTTCAACGCCGTGTAGAACGCGTCAAGACTGGCGAGCGGAGTCATCGGCGGCACATCACAACCAGAAGACAACACAAAATTGCGGTGGGCGGCGGTGGCTTTCAACAGTCCCATGGCCCGGGTCGTGATTTCAGCCGGCGACGACTGCACGAAAATGCCGGAGGGATCCAGGTTGCCGCACAATACCACGTCAGCCGGGATTTTTCCGAGCGCGGCCACCATGTCCATCGGCGCGCCAAAATGGAAGCTGTGCAATCCCGTTTCCAGTATCGCCGGCAGGTGCACCAGCTTCGCCGCGCAATTGTGCAGGATGAGTGCGAAACGGCCGTCCGCCGTCGTGGCGCCGATTTGTTTGACATAGGCCGATGAAAGCTGCGCCAGGCTGCGGGGCGACAGCAGGCCGGCCGCCGGTTCGGCCATGATGACGCCGTTGGCGCCGGCCTCCTGGAAAGCGCGGAGATACGCCGTGAGAAAGGCGGCGCATTTTTCCAGCAACACGTGCAGCAAATCCGGATCGGTCGCGGTCATTATCATCGACTCGCTCACGCCCACCAGCCGCGCTGCCAGGGAAAAAGGGCCGATGCAGCCGCCGAAGACCATCGGCTTTTCCGGCAACCGGCGCAGGCGGCGCACGGTTTCAAGCTGGACCGCCGTGCGCTTGTCGCCCGGCTGCGGGACCGAGAGCTGTTGCGCCTGCTCCAGGCTGGTCACCAGCCGCCCGGTCACGGAAGGAATTTCAGTTTCGCCGGTCTGGAGGGTGCAGCCAAAAGCCTCGGCTTCGACACTCAGGTCCATGGCCGACAGAACAAAGGGCGTGCGATAGCGTTCGTGAAGAGCAGCCTGGGCATCGAATTGCGCCTGCGGGTTCGTGACGATGTCGTGGACTTTTGCCCCGGTGAGGGCGAGACCGGGATAGATCGCGATGGGCATCGCCAGCCGGGCTGGGGAAGCCAGGACGAAACGGTTGAAGCTGTTGGTGGTCACCTCAGGCTCCGACCGCCCTTTTCGCGGCGCTGACCGCGCCGGCGGCGGTTTCGCTGAAACCGTCGGCGCCGATTTCGTCGGCGTATTTCTGGGTGATGGGCGCGCCGCCCACGAGCACTTTGACCTTTTGGCGCACCCCGGCCTGCTGCAAGGCTTCCAGGGTGCTCTTCATGGCCGGCATGGTGGTGGTGAGGAGGGCGGACAGGGCCAGGATAGTGGCGCCTTTTTCCTTCACGGCGGCCACAAACTGTTCCGGCGTCACATTTACGCCCAGATCAATCACCTCGTAACCGCCGCCTTCGAGCATGGCGGCGACGAGGTTTTTGCCGATGTCGTGCAGGTCGCCCTTGACGGTGCCGACGGCGACGCGGGTGGTGGATTTGGCGCCGGTGGCAGCCAGCCGGGGACGGATAAGTTCGAGGGCGGCCTTCATGGCGCGGGCGGCGAGCAGCAATTCGGGCACGAAATAATCGTTGCATTCGAAGCGCCGTCCCACTTCGGACATGGCAGGCATCATATGGTCCTGCACCAGCTTCATCGGGTCAACCTTTTCAGCCAGGGCCTGTTCGGTGATGGCCTTTGTGGTTTTGGCGTCTCCGCTGATGATGGCTTCGCGCAGGGATTTCAAGTCTTGCATGTTTTGACCTGTCGTATTGTTTGATTTCCGGCCCCGGATGGTCCGGCGATTCGCATTTTGCAACCGCAGCAGATTGGTTAATCGCAATTAATTAACACAGAATCGCCGGAGCGCAAATCTAATTGTCCGCGACAGCCCCGGCGCGTCCGCGCGGCAGGCGGCCAAGATGGAAAATCAGGTAGCCATGCAGAAACTGCCGCAATTCATCCGCTTGCGCCCTGGCGAGCTTGAGCCGCAAAACGGCCGGCCAGCCGCCTTGCGTCAGCGCGCGGACAATTTGTTTTGCGCCCGGTGTCAGCTTGATTTTGCCCAGGTCCGGCTTGAGGCCGAGTTCCTGCAGGAGTTTGAATTCGAAGGCGAAGACCATTTGCGGCGTCGGTGAGTGATGGCAAAGGCAATCGAGAAAGCCGGTCATCAGGTCGAAAACGGCCGGCAGGGGCGTTTCGGTTTCCGTGGCCTGCTCGATGCATGCGGCGGCATAGGCGGCCTGGCGCAATCGATGGATGTCCTGACGCAACGCGCCTTGGGTGTCGCGCAGGCCGACTTCCCGCAACGTGTGCAAATTGGAACTCCGGCTCCGGTGGAACGAAAAATCCGCCAGGTAAAACAGGTCGAGCCGGCCCAGGAACGGCGATTTGGCGCGCCGCGCGCCCCGGGCCACGGTGGCGATCCGGCCGAGCGCCGGCGTGAGCCAGTGGACGATGAGGCTGGTCTCCGTGAGCGGTCGCGTACGCAAGACCAGGCCGGTGGCGCTTTCAATCATAAACGCGCAGTTGAAGCCGCCTCCGCTTTGCTTCGCCGCGCCAGGAAATGGAAGATGGATGATGGCATACCGTTTGGCGCGCCGGGCAATTATCCATTCTCTATCCTCGTTTGTCCGCCTCTGCGGGTGGCAGCGGGTATTCCTGGGAAATCGCGCCCAGACTGACAATGTATTTGATGGCGTCGGTGACGGACATGTCGAGCTTGGTGAGTTTTTCCTCCGGCACCAGAATCAGAAAGCCGGACGTGGGGTTGGGCGTGGTCGGGACGAAGACGCTGACGAGATTTTTGCCGGTCCTTTGCTGGACTTCGCCCTGTTGCTCACTGGTGATGAAGCCGATGGAATAATTCCCCGGCCCTGGAAACTCCACCAGCACGACCTGCTTGAAGGAATGCCGGTTGCCGGCGAAGGCGTCGTTGACCTGCTTGATGGCGCCGTAAAATTTGTTCAACAGCGGCACGCGCATCAGGACGCGATCCGTCCAATCAATGATTTTTTTTCCGATGTAATAACGCGCCAGCACGCCGGCGACGGAAACCAGGACCACGGCGAGGGCGAGCGCCACCAGGCTCCAGTACCAGTACATCGGACCCTTGCCGTCGTTCGCGTTCACCAGGCTTTCGTGCGTGAGGGCGCGGGGCAGAAAAAACAGCAGCAGGTCCGTCACGCTGGAAATCGTGCCGATCAGCCACTTCACCGCCGCCAGCGTGAGCAGGGTGGGGAAGGTGACCGCCAGCCCCGTCAGGAAACTGGAGCGCCAGCGGGCGAGAATGGATTTCCTCATGCGGAGATTCTAGCCGGACGCGACAGTTGTGCGAGTGAAAACCGGCCGGCCAGCCGGCGCAACAGCCGGTTTTCCGCCCGCTTCATCCGGCGCCGGGCGCCGGCGCTCGAATCGTCAAAGCCCAGCAGGTGCAAAATGCCGTGGACCAGGTAACGCACGATTTCCGATTGCCAGCTCGTGCCGAATCGGCGCGCCTGTCGGACGGCTTCGTCCACACAGATGAAGATTTCGCCGTGAATTTCCTTACAGGCGACGACGCAAGGAGGCGCGGGTTTTTTTTCAGGTGCGTGCTTTTGATTTAACGGCCTCCTTACGTCGGCTCCTACAGTTTTGTCCCGGTAATCAAACGCTATCACATCCGTCGAACCGGCGTGGCGGAGAAAAGTTTCGTTGAGCCGGGTCATTTCCGGCGCGGCCACCAGGCAGATGCCGATTTCGGCCTGTTCCAGTTCCAGTTCCGCCAGCAGGGCGTTAACAATCGCTTTTAGCAGCCGCCGGTCGATTTGTTTCAAGCGCTGGCGGTTGGTGATGGCGACAGTCATTTTGTCGGAGGGCGAGGTTCCGCGATGCGCCATCAGGTTTGTGGGCCGCCGGCGCCCGCCCCGCTGGATTTGTTGCCGCGATGTTCCTCGTAGGCCGTGATGATGCGCTGGACGAGCGGATGGCGGACGACGTCGCGTTTGGAAAATTCAATGATGGCGATGCCCTCGGTGTTTTTCAAGGCGTGATGCGCCTCCAGCAGGCCGGAACGCTTGTGCGGCGGCAGGTCAATCTGCGTTTCGTCGCCGGTGATGACGGCCTTGGAACCGTGGCCGAGCCGCGTCAAAAACATCAGCATCTGCTCGGTCGTCGAATTCTGGGCCTCGTCGAGGATGATGAAGGCGTTGTTGAGCGTGCGCCCCCGCATGTAGGCCAGCGGCGCGATTTCAATGGTGCCGCGTTCGGTGTGCTTCTGGATTTCCTCGGCCGGCAGCATGTCATGCAGCGCATCGTGCAACGGGCGAAGATACGGCGTGATTTTCTCGTACAGGTCGCCGGGCAAAAACCCGAGCGCTTCCCCGGCCTCGACCGCCGGCCGGGTTAGGATGATGCGGGAGACTTTCCCGTCGCGCAACGCCGCCAGCGCCATCGCCACGGCCAGGTAGGTCTTGCCAGTGCCCGCCGGTCCGACGCCGAACGTGACGTCGTGCTTGCGGATGGCGTCGAGATATTTCTTCTGGCCGACGGTCTTGGCGGTCACGCCCGGTTTGCGGTCGTGCGTCATGACCCGGTCGCTCATCAGGTCCTTGAGCGTTGAAGCCCCTTCATGTTTGATGACGTTCAACGCGTGGATGAATTCGCGGTTGCGCACCGGCGACCCGGCCTTGAGCACGCTTTCGAGCGACACAAAAAGCTGCTTGGCGCGCTCAACGGCATCGGCAGGGCCTTCGAGCTTTATCCAGCCGTCGCGCGCGGTGACCTTGACGCCGAGTTGTTCCTCGAGCGTCTGCAAATTGCGCGGCTCGTTGTTGAAAAGCTGCTGCGCGACGCGCGCGTTTTCGAAGTGCAAGGTTTCAGTCGGCATTTGAAGGGGCGGAATGTTTATTTCGCCAGTTCCGCCCGTAATTTGGCGGCGACCTCGTCCAGCGCCTGCGGCAGGACGCTGGTGTTGGCCAGCACGGGCATGAAGTTCGTGTCGCCGTTCCAGCGCGGCACCACGTGGATGTGCAGATGGTCGGCGACGCCCGCGCCGGCGACGCGGCCGATGTTGATGCCCACGTTGAAGCCGTCCGGCTTCATGATTTGCGTCAGGGCGTTGATGCAGCGGCGGGTGAGCTTCCACAAATCCGCCAGCTCCTCCTCCGTCAGGCCGTTCAGGTCGGCAACCTGTTTGTAAGGCACGATCATCAAATGCCCGCCGTTGTACGGATAAGTGTTGAGCAGGGCGAAACAGGTGCGGTCGCGCGCGATGACCCGGTTGGCCGTGTCGTCATTGGATTGGACGATGCGGGTGAACAGGCTCGCGTCCAGTTGTGGTTTGGGTGCCAGGATGTATTCAATTCGCCACGGCGCGTGGAGGGAGTCCATGGATTCAGAGTAGCGAGGGAAACGTGGAAAGTCAAAACTCTGAACGCCGGGGTACTGGGTAAGTTTGAGACAAATTGGTGGGGCGAGGCTACTGACGAGCCGATTTTGATAGCAAATCCATCAGTCCCGGCTCGCGAGGACGCTCGCCCCACCAAAGTAGTCCACTATCGAAACCTACCGGCGGGGACCCGGGTCAAAAGCCCCTCAAACCGGTGCTGGAACGCTGGGGCAGACCGGGCGCGGGGACGCGCTTGAGCACCAGGTATTGGATGCCATGCTGTTCGCAATACTCGCGTTTGCCACCCTTGTCGCCGTCCTCGTTCACCGCATAAATGTCCGGTTTCAGGCGTTGGATTTCCGGGTCGGCGTCCAGCCAGCCGTTGCCGCTGGATATCAGCGCCTGCTTCACGTATTTGATGGCGTCGACCAGGTAACGGCGTTCTTCCTGCGGCAGGAGCGGATGCCCTTCGCCCTTGAGCAGCCGGATGTTCGCGTCGTGGCCGACGACGACGTAAAGGTCGCCGTAGGCGCTGACTTCCTCGAAAAAGCGCACATGGCCGGAGTGGAACCAGTCGTAGGAGCCGGTGACCACCACTTTTTTGCGGCCGGGAACGGCGGGCGCCGGTTCGGGCACCGGGAAACCGTTCAATTGTTCCGCGCCCAAAATGTGGTATTCCAGACCCTGTCGCCGGCAAAACGCCCGCCGCAGTTGGTTGCCGGGGGCTTCATCCACCCACACGTTAGGAGACTCGCCGCCGGCTTCCGGAAGTTCATCAGGATTCACCCGGCCAGTGACGGCAATGGCGCGGCTGACGAAGCGGATGGCGTTGAGGAAATAGAGGCGTTCGGCTTCGGGAAACACCGGCGGCCGGCCGGTGAATTCCTGCACGACGCGGTCCGGCCAAAGGCGCACGGTCAGTTCGCCCAGCTTCGCGGCCTCCTCCAGAAAGCGCAGGTGGCGTGAACGGAGGTCATCGAATGCGCCGGTGACGACGACTTGACGGGAGCTCATGCGTTGGTGACGCGGACGGTGACCTGGAAGGAGCCGGGGACTTTATTCTTCGACGCGACAATCAGGTAACCGCCGCCGCAGCCGGAGAACATCGCGCCCGGATGATTTTGCTGGTAAACTTTCAGCAGGGCCTTCAAGTCAATTTTGATGAGCGGGTGTTTGACCACGTGGGGCAGCAATGTTTCCCAGCAGCGCATCGTTTCGTTGAACGAAGCGCCGAGCGACTCCACATCCATGTGCCGGATGGCGTCGAAACAGTCCCGGCCGGTCCGGCCCAGCCGCTCAACCCACCGGGGATCCAGGTTTTGTTTGCCAAGCGGGTTGTAATTCTCCGGCCGCGGCTCGATGGGCAGGAGGTGCAGGACCTTTTCGAGCCAGCGCGCGACGCGGGGCGAGTTGCACGACTCGATGTGCGCCGGGAACACGCCGCCATGAACGGCGAAATCGTAATCCAGGCGGTTGATGCCGGGATAGACCAGGCCAATCATGTCCTGCGAGCCGCTGGGTTCGGCCTTGCCCCGGTTTTCGGCTTCGTAAAGCTCGCGGACCAATTCTTCCGGCGGGCGTTTTGGCAGCCGGCCCTGCCACAGCTTCATCGCCACCGCGCGCGTGCCGCTGGCGCAGCCGGAGCGGTCCATGACGCGAAAGGTCGGCTCGAGTGCCACCACGACCATGGAGCCGGGCGGCTGCGGATTGAGCCGGGAGACGAACGGCTGGTCAATCCAGCCGCCCGCGAGTTGCAGGCGGTTGGGAATGGAGCCGATTACGGCGGTGATGGGGGGCATATTTTGCGCCAGATTTTAATTGCCGGGACTCATTGAGCAACGGGCGTTTGCGGCAGCGGCGCCGGCTTGAGATTGCGGCCGGTGATGCGGAGTGAACAGGTGAGATCACTGAGTTTTTCACCGGGCAATTCGACCGCCAGTCCGTCCGCCGTCTGGGTGTATATCAGTTTGCCTTTGTGGCCGAGCAGTTCAACCCCTTCGATCCGGTTCTGGCCGGGGTCAACGGTTCGGGCGAGCGAACGGATGACTAGCTTGTTTCCCTCCGGCCAGCCCAGCGCGATGGCGTAGAGGGTTTTGTCCCTGGTCGTGAACCGGATGTCTTTGGCGCTGTATTGGAAGTTTTCCTTGAACGCGCCGCCTTTGGCCTTCACTTCGCCTTCCCCGTAAACCAGCCATGGACGCGTGCCGTAAATCGCCTCGCCATTCACCGCCGTCCAACCGGCGAGCTGCTGCAACATGGTTTCCACTTCGGGATCCAGCGAACCATCGGGACGCAGAACCACATTCAACAGCAGGTTGCCGTTCTTGCTGACAATGTCCACCAGCATGTGAACGGTCCAGCTCAACGGCTGGTATTTCCAGTGGCGGTTGTAAAACCAGTCGCCGATGGAGGTGTCCGTCTGCCACGGATGCGGATTAATGTCGCCATTGACGCCGCGTTCAAAATCCTGCACCCAGCGTCCGCCGGAGGTTTGTTTGCAATTGTAGATCGCCGTCAACCTGTTCCTGCGTCGTTCCGGTTCGTATTGGCCGCGGAGTCGGGGCGGCAGACCATTGTAGAACGCCATAAACCCGGCCTGGTTGTGCTGGATGTTGTCGTTGTATAAATCGGCAATGAGGCTCAACCCCACTTCATTGCCAAACGGAACCGGTCCATCGCTGTAAAGCAGGTCCGGGTGATAATTGTCCACCAATTCCTTGATTTCATTGAACCATTGTTGTTGCCAGCGCGGATCCTTGCTGTACCAGCCGGTGTCGCCGGGCTTTGCCGGAAAATGGTAGAGGTCCCAATAATTGGAATTGGCGCCGTCATACGGCACGCCGGCGAACGGGCCGGAGTGGTCGGATTTGTGGCTGTCCTGAAACCAGGTGAAGCTCGCGCCCAGATGTTCGGAGACGCCGAAGGGCAGGCCTTGTTCCTTCGCGGCCTTCTGCCAGTCGGCCACGACGTCACGATGCGGCCCGTAGTTCACGGCATTCCATTTATGCAGCTGGGAATTCCACAGGAAAAAATCATCGTGATGAGTGCCCATGCTGACGAAATATCTCGCGCCGGCCTTTTTATAGAGTGCCATCAGTTTCTCCGGTTCCCATTTCTCGGCCTTCCAGAGCGGGATGATGTCCTTCCAGCCGTTCGTGGACGGATGGCCAAAGCGCGCCAGGTGATCTTTGTAGTCGGGCGAGCCTTGCTGGTACATTTTGCGTGCATACCAGTCGCCCTCCATCGGTACGGCCTGAGGTCCCCAATGCGCCCAGATGCCGAACTTCGCATCGCGGAACCACTTCGGGCACGAGTAATTTGTCAGCGAATCCATCGTGTCTCGGAAGGGACCCGGGGTCACCGGCAGGGAAAGGTTCGCGGGCGTTTCCGCCGCGAACAGGGTCATGGCTGCGCAGGTCAGCGCGCCGCCCATGGCAATGATGGTGCGGGTCGTTTGGGTCATAAACGGAAAACCGGATTACGGGTGTTGCCGGAGCTTCAGCCGGCTTCGCCTTCCGATCCGGGCGAAGCCTGAAGCTTCGGCGGACAGGAATGGCGCCGGCAATGAATCGGTTGGATTTTCACCGGCTCATTTCCATCAGCCGATGCCCACCCGTTTCCCGGCCTTGCGGGCGTTGTACTGCTCCCGGATCCACTTGTAGGTCACCGCCAGTCCTTTGTCCAACGGCGTGTTTGGCTCCCACTTGAGCATTTTTTGGATGAAGGTGTTGTCGCTGTTGCGTCCGGCCACGCCGCGGGGCGCGGTCAGGTCGTAATGCCGTTTGAGTTTCACTCCCGCGATCTTCTCCACCTTGGAGAGCAGTTCGTTGATGGAAACCAGCTCGCTGGAGCCGAGGTTGATGGGCGTGGCGATCAAATCGTCGCAGTGCGTAATCATGTCGATGCCCTTCACGCAGTCGTCAATGTACATGAAACTGCGGGTGGCGGTGCCGTCGCCCCAGATGGTGATGTCCTTTTTGCCGGTATCCATCGCCTGGATGACCTTGCGGCAAAGGGCGGCGGGGGCCTTTTCGCGGCCGCCGTCCCAGGTGCCGTGCGGGCCATAGACATTGTGGAAGCGGGCGATGGCGGTCTTCATGCCGCGTTCGACCCAGTATTCCTGGCAGAACATTTCGGAGATGAGTTTTTCCCAGCCGTAGCCGCGCTCGGCCATGGCCGGGTAGGCGTCGGATTCCTTCAAGGCGCGGACCTTCGGGTCCTGTTGCAGCAAGGTGTTGTAGGCGCAGGCGGACGAGGAATAAAAGTAACGGCGGACGCCGGCGCGATAGGCCGCTTCAATCATGTGCGTGTTGATCAGAATCGAGCGCAGGCATTCCACGCGGAAACGCTCGATGAAGCCCATGCCGCCCATGTCGGCGGCCAGCTGGTAAACCTCGACGGCGCCTTCGCAGACGCGCCGGCAGTTTTCCTCCTGGCTGACGTCGTGGCAGAGCGACTCGACGCCCGGCACGTGTTGATACCACTCGTAAAGCGGCTTTTTGTCCACGGCCCGGATGCGGGTGAAACCCTTTTTCTTGAAATAAAGGGCGAGGTTGCCGCCGATGAAGCCGCCGGCGCCGGTGATGACGATCAAGTCGTCCTTTTGCAGTTGGGGATCCTTTTCGATGAATCGTTTCTTTTCCATAAAATATTTTCCGGTTAAAATTACACTGGACGCACGGTGGAGGGAATGACGATAGTTTGCATACGCATGATGATTATTGACTTTTGGGCATGAAAAGCAAGCCTGCTGTTGATCGGGAAGGGGCGGCGGTCCCGGAGTTCTTTTCGCCTCACGTGGCCGGCGCGCGGCGATTTTATCTGGATTTGAACCCGTCCAAAAGCCGGGCGTTGACCTTGGTCTGCGGTGGCGTCGAACAGTGCACGGCGGATTACGCCATTCATCGCAGTGTCTTTCCGTTTCATTCGATTGAATACGTGGTCCGCGGCCGGGGCATGGTGAAATTGAGGAACCGGCTTCATCCTTTGCAGCCGGGAAGCGTTTTTTCCTACGAACCGGGCCTGGGTCACGACATTACCAGCGATCCAGCCGAGCCGCTGGTAAAATATTTCGTGGATTTCAGCGGTCGGAAGGCAAAGGCGCTGCTGCGTTTCTGTTCCCTGGCCGGGGGCGGCGTTTCCCGGGTTTTTCCCGCCAATGAGTTGCAGGCGGTTTTTGACGAATTGATCCACTGTGGCCTGAAGGGCACACGATTCAGCGTGCTGGCCGGCGAGAAAATGCTAGAATGTCTGGTGCTCAAGATTGCCGGGTCGCGCGCCCCCCTGGACGGCCAGGAGACGCTGGCCTTCGCCACCTATCAACGGTGCCGCCAGCACATTCAACAACACTTCCGGCGGCTCAAGACCTTGCAACAGATCGGCGCCGAGTGCCGCCTCAACCATGCCTATCTTTGCCGCCTGTTCCGGCGGTATGATCACCAAAGTCCTTACCAGTATCTGGTGCGGCTGAAAATGAACCTCGCCGCCGAATTGCTCCAGCAACCCGCCAACCTGGTCAAGCAAGTGGCCGACGAAGCCGGCTTCGGGGATCCGTTCCATTTCTCCCGCGCTTTCAAGACCGTGTTCGGCCTGTCACCGGATGCTTTTCGCCGGTTACGATGATGGCCGCCAGTGCCGGCACATTAACTCGCATTGCCTCCGACAGTATTGCCTCCGGCCTTGACTCCGCGCAGGCAATTGCCAGACTGTTGGAACCCGTCAGGTTGGTTTCCGGTGGAGAGATGGCCGAGTGGCTGAAGGCGACGGTTTGCTAAACCGTTATACGGGTTAAACCGTATCGGGGGTTCGAATCCCCCTCTCTCCGCCACCTTTATTTTCAATAGTTTTGTGAGTTTTAGGGGCTAGTGGCAACATCCAGTGGCAACAAATCCACCCTTGTTCAGGGTTGTTTGCCGATGTCATTTGGTGCGGAATCCGCTTGGATTTCACATTGTTCGACGAACTTCAGTATGCTGGCAAGATGGAAAAGCTGGACGGCTTTTTATTCGTCCGGGTTCACAAATTGAAATGTCAGGTTATTTGCCGGTGTTGTTTTGGTCGGAATTCCCCTGGGCTTCACACTGCTCAATGAACGCCAAAATGCTGGAAAGGTGGAAGAGCCGGACGCCTTTTATCCGTCCGGGTTCACGGATTGAGACGGATCGGATAAACCCTTTGGCCGCCCATTCGTAGAGTTTTGCCCGCGAGCAGCCGGAATAAAATTCATGCCCGCGCTTTGGCGCGCGAACCCAGACCGGCAAATCACCATCCCGGTCGGCCATGAATTGTGCCGCCCGATGCGGCGCGGAACGGCTGCCGCTATCAAGCGCGTCGGCGTTCGCTGGTAATGGTGGACTGACATTCACAAAAGAATTTTGCCACTGCTCCGGGAAAATCCCCTCCGCATACCTCCCCGCAATTCGTGCAGGAGGCGGATGCGTTGTCCAATGATGTTGCCTTGTCTCATACTTTCATCCTCCGGGCGGGTTTGGGTTTGATGGTTTCATTTTTTTCAGGCTGCTCCGCTTCGGCGATTGCCTCGGTGTTTTCAGCGGCTTCAAGCTGGTTGGGGGCTTGATTCTTGGTGAGGTCAAGCTGTTCCTCAATCTCCGACTGGCGTCTGGCCAGGTGGTGATACCGCTCCTCCTTCTCAAAGGGTGCGCCTACCTTGGCCTCCAGTTCGACCGCGCGCTTGTGCGAATCCTTGATGTCGGTTTCCAGCCGCCCGGCGCGCTCCTCAAAACCCTGCACGGTGGATTCGAGCGAGCGAATTGTGCCCAGCGCCGTGTCAGTGATGCGCGTGCTGTAACTGTTCAGTCCGCGCAGGACGAGTTCGGCGGTGTTGTTGAAACCGGCGCGGATGAACAAATCAAACCCGGCGAACCGCCCGATGCGGATGTCTTCACCGAACCGGCCTTTGATTTTTTCCGCCCGCCGCAACAGCAATTCCCCGGCGACACCGCGATTGTCCAGCGCCTGTTTGTCCAGTTCGATGCGGAACTGGTCGCCGGACGTGTCCTGCCGGAGTTTCAAATCCTCCCGCAAATTCGCCAGCCGTTCCGTCCACTTCTCCACCTCCTCGTGCGCGTGACGCAGATTGCTGCGAATGCGGTATTGCTCCTCGGCATG
>JBKQOA010000164.1:0-14168 GCA_052145735.1 Limisphaerales bacterium | reverse complement strand
TTTACTACAAGACGTGGCAGACGTTCGGCGTGCTGCTGCCGGTGCGCAGCGTGGGCGTGCAGGGCGACGAGCGGACCTACGACTGGACACTCGCCATCCGCGCCGTGGAATCGCAGGACGGCATGACGGCGGACTGGGTGAGGCTGCCCTACGACCTGCTGGAGAAGATCTCGCTGCGCATCACCAACGAGGTGCGCGGCCTCAACCGCGTCGTCCTCGACCTCACCAGCAAGCCGCCGGGAACGATTGAGTGGGAATGATTCAATTTAATTTTTTTCTGGTTTGCGACGCGGAACGGGCTTAATCTGGGCCCAGCATCAACCCATTCCGACTTATGGACATTATTTTCAATTGCCCGCATTGTGAACAGGAAATGGCGGTGGACAGCACCGGCGCCGGTTCGGAAATCCAGTGCCCGTCCTGCGGCCAGAAAATCACGATTCCCGCCGCGGCCACACCGCCTCCGCATGAACCCGCCCCGGCGGGCCACGTCGATGGCAGCCATCAGCCCGCGCACACCATCGCCTCGTCGGCCGCCGCCAAGGTGGAAAT
The DNA here is from genome assembly GCA_052145735.1 of Limisphaerales bacterium. Taxonomy (GTDB): domain Bacteria; phylum Verrucomicrobiota; class Verrucomicrobiia; order Limisphaerales; family UBA11358; genus UBA11358. Next base: position 13,616 of record JBKQOA010000164.1, on the reverse strand, counting down.
GCATCTCAAGGTGCCCGTGCGGGACAAGCCGGGCGAAGTCCTCATTGCCAAGTCGAAACCGCCGTTGGAAGCGGTGGCCAAGGGGGCCGATAAAAAACTCCGGGTGCGGACAATCCGTCACGCCACCTGCATCGAGTCGGGCCACGACAAGTTTGATGAGCGGGTCACGGAGTTCTTGAGTGAAGTCGGCGAGCACAATCTCATCAGCGTTCACACGGTCGGTTACACGCACTTCGATGTCGCCATACAAAAGATCGTGGAAGATTACGGCATTGTGATTCTTTACCGGGGATGAATCTGCTTGTGCCCGTCTTGACTTGCCCAAGGGGGGTCGTTACTGTCGCCGCATGAATCGCCGGTTTGCCTGCCTGCTTCTGGCCGCTGCGTGTGTGGTGTTGTTTCCATGTCGCGCGCCGGCGCCGTTGTATTATGTGACGGGTGAAGGCTGGTATTACGAACCGTACGGTCAGAACTCGAGATGGCAGCGCCCCCGCGCCAAGGAACAATTGGACGTCGCACAGCAGGCTTTTGCCAGCAACGACTACGACACCACGCTGCACGCGGCGCACCGGATCCTCCGCCTGTGGCCGCTGTCAGACTACGCGCCCGATGCCCAGTACCTCGTCGCCCGCTGCCTGGAGGCAAACGGACGGGACGAGGCGGCCTTCAATGCCTACCAAAACATCATCGACAAATACCCGCGCAGCAGCCACTACGAAGAAGTGATCTGGCGCCAGTATGAAATTGCCAACCGGTTCCTGGGCGGCGAATGGTTCCGGGTTTGCTGGGGACTCGTCCCGCTTTATCCCTCGATGGATCAAACGGCGCAACTGTTCGAAAAAATCGTCACCAACGGCCCTTACAGCGATGTGGCCCCGCACGCGCAATTGCGCGTCGGCGCCGCGCGCGAAAAGCAGAAAAATTATCCCGACGCGGTGAAGGCTTACGCCCTGGCCGCCGACCGTTATTACAACCAGCCGACCATCGCCTCCGACGCGGTGTTCCGGGAAGGCGTTTCGTACGCCCGACAGGCGATGAAGTCTGAATACGATCAAAACACCGCCGCGCAGGCAATTGCGACGTTCACGGATTTCATCACGCTTTTTCCCGATGACAAACGTGTGCCGCAGGCACAAAAGGCCATTGCCAGGCTTAAAACCGAGCAGGTGCGCGGCAATTTTGAAATCGCCCGATTCTATGAAAGCAACAGGAAATGGAACGGCGCGCTGGTTTATTACAATGAAGTGCTGCAACTGGATCCCAACTCGTCTTACGCCGCGTCCGCGCGCCAGCGGATTGAAGCGCTCAAACCGCGCATCCGGGTGCCAACCGCCAACTGAAATGCGCCGGCCGGATATTTTCGCCCTGGTGACGGCGGCGACGTTGCTCGCCGGTTGCGCCGGCTATCATCTCGGTCCGGTCAACGGCGCCATGGCGGGCGAAAAGTCGAGTGAATTTTTGCCGTTCAACAACCAGACGCTGCAGCCGCGCCTGGGCGACGCCGTGACGCAGGCGTTGCGCGAACGGCTCCAGACTGACGCCACCTACCATCTCGCCACGCACGGCCCCGGCGACGTCGTCGTCAGTGGCGTGATTACCCGCTACAACCGCGAAGGTTTGAGTTACTTGAACAACGATGTCACCACGACGGAGAATTACCGGGTCAGCATCATTGCGCATGTCATCGCTCGTGATCGGGCCACCGGCAAGGTGTTGCTCGATAAAAATGTGAGCGGCTACACGTTAATCAACGTCGGCACGGATCTGGCGGACTCGGAACGCCAGTCGTTGCCATTGCTCGCGGAAGACCTGGCGCGAAAGATTACCGAGTTGCTCACCGAAGGGGCGTGGTAAGAAGCGGTTGAGCCGGCCAAAAACCATTCCCCCACGGCACCCATCAATACACTTGCGCCCCGGCGCCAGCAACCCTTATAATGAACCGTCTCAAGTATTTTATCATCTAACCATCAACCATCAACCAATTATGAAAATGAATATAGCGAAAATTGCAATTCTGAGCTTGTTGGCCGCCGCCCTCGTCACCCTGCCCGCGTTGTCGCGCGCCCAAGAAACCGGTACGAACGCACCGGCCAAACCCCGGAAACATGAAGGCCTGGTGTTCCGGGGCACGGTCAGCGCGATTGACACGAATGCGAAGACATTGACGGTGGAAACGCGCACCTTTGCCGTTACTGCCGACACCAAGATCACCAGGAATGGCAAGCCGGCCACGCTGGCCGACGGGGTGGTGGGAGAGCCGGTCAGCGGCACTTACAAGAAAGCCGATGGTGGCAAACTTGAGGCCGCCACCATTCACTTCGGAGCCAAAGCCGGGAAGCCAAAGCCGGAAGCTTCGGGCGCCGCAAGCAGCAATTGAGGGGCCGGAGCTGTTTTGAATCTGCAAGGCGGGCGGCAACGCCCGCCTTTTTTATGCGCGCGTCCACCAGCTGGTGAGGCTTTTGGACTTCGGGGCCTGCGGACTCTGGTATTGCTTCACGACCAACTGGCTGCGTGACGCCTCCAGCGCCATGATGAACTCTTCGTAACTGAGAAAACGATCGGCCGGATTTTTCGCCATGGTTTTCACCAGCGCATCGCTGGTCGGCTGCGTGATTTCAGGCACCACCAGGTTCGGCGGCGTCAATGGCGTTTGCACCTGGGCGACGATGACCTCCTCAACCGTCGGCGCTTCAAACGGGACGTGACCGGTCATCGCATGATAAAGCGTGGCTCCGAGGCTGTACATGTCGGACAAAAACGTCTCCGGCTCGCGTTTGATTTTCTCCGGCGCGACGTAATACGGCGTGCCCCAGGTGACGTCCTCCACCTCGTGTTCCACGTCGGCCTTGCGGGCGAGGCCAAAATCCACCAGCTTCGGTTCGTGGTCCGCGTTGAACAAAATGTTGCCGGGTTTGATGTCCCGGTGGAGCAAATCGTGCTTGAGCGCCAGGTTGAGCGCGTCGGCGATTTTGATGCCGATGTCGAGAATGTCCAGTTCCGGCAGCAGCCGCAGTTTCTCGATGCGCGCGTCCAGGCTGCCGTGATCGGCCAGTTCCATCACCAGATACGACTGGCCTTCCCAGTCGTCGAACGCGTAGATATGGACGATGTTCGTATGGTTGAGCCGGGCGCAGGCGCGGGCTTCGCGATAAAAACTTTCCAGCGCCTTCTGGTCGTTGAGCAGCTCCTTGCGCATCAATTTCACCGCCACCATCCGCTCCAGGGTCGTGTCCCAGGCCCGATAGACCGTGCCCATGCCGCCCGAACCGACGACGCTCCGCAACTCGAATTGCCGGATCATCATGGGCATCATGATGGGATGCCCGCACTTGCTGCACGGCACGGTGCCCAACGGCGGCAGGTCGCCCGGGATGAAGACCTTGGTCTCGCACCACCCGCAGGTGACCATTCGCAGTTGCTCGCTCATGCTCTTGAAGCCAATTTACCACCGTCCGGCCATCCGACAAGCCGAGAAAGCGCATTCTTCTGAGCTCAAAAACCTTTTGACAAGCAGGCCAAAATGGTGTTTCTTCTCCGCGGTTGAATATGAAGACCACGCTGACTCAAAGCTTGAAGCACACGCCGGTCAACTCCGACATCATTATCGGAGTTTGGCAGCGTGATGGCCGCCTTTTTGGCGTCGTGGGTATGAGGTTCTGATTCAAGGACAAGGCTTTTTGAAAAACCCGCAATTGCCAGTCAATCGCGGGTTTTTCGCTTTTAACCCAAAACCAAAGAAAGGAAGAAACATGAACAAAAATGAAATCCGGGTGCCGGCCAGGTTCGGCCCCGAAACACGGTTCGAAGTGCGGCCGGGACCCCCGGTGCCCTTTCGGGCCGTGCAGGAAACCGAGTTCGAGCGGCTCAAAAGCCGCCTGCTCGCGCGGCACCTGACCGAGGCGCCCGCGCCGGAGTTGAACCCGGCGTTGCGGCGCGCGGCCAATGAGGCGGCGGCGCTGGCCTGGGCAACCGCTTGCCCGTTGCTGGTGTTCCCGGTGCTGTTCGAGGAAAAAATCGAGGCGGCTCTGCGCCAAACCGAGCGCCAAGCGCGAATCCTGGAGAGCAGCCGTGAACTGCTCACCGTATGAAACCGCGCCAGCTTGAAACCGGGACACCGGCCCGCTGCGTCGAAGCGGTTTGTCCGCGAAACCGGGCGTGCGCGGGGAGTTGTTGGCACGGGCGAAAAATCTGACGCTCGCGCCCACAGCTTCTCGCCGCGCCTTGTCGAATCTGGTAGCCGCCAATGTAAATTGGCGGATCCATCCAGCAGTGCTGATTCCCGCCGTTTCACAACAGCGGCTACGGGGGCTGGCTTGTGGGGAGCCGGGGACGTGGACAGGTTGTCCGCGTTCCCGGTATTTTTTTAAGTCACGTTTCCTCGACCCGCTCAATCCGCGCGCCGAGCTTTCGCAGTTTCGCGTCCATTTTTTCGTAACCGCGGTCCAGATGGTAGATGCGGTTGACCTGCGTTGCGCCTTTGGCCGCCAGACCGGCAATCACCAGCGCCGCCGAGGCGCGCAAATCGCTCGCCATCACCGGTGCGCCGCTCAACGGCCGCCCGCCTTTCACAATCGCGCTCGGTCCCTCAATCTCAATGTCCGCGCCGAGCCGCGCCAGCTCGCTCACGTGCATGAACCGCGACTCAAAAATCCGTTCCGTGATGATGCTGATGCCCGATGCCAGTGTGAGCAGCGACATCATCTGCGCCTGCACGTCCGTCGGGAAACCGGAATAAGGCAGCGTCGTCACGTCCACCGCATTGAGCCGGCCGCTGCGCCGCGCGAGCAGATGAGCGCCGCGCCGCTCCACCGCCACGCCCGCTTCGCCGAGTTTGTCAATCACGGCGCGCAGATGGTCGGCGCGCGCGCCTTTGAGTGTGACTTCGCCGTCCGTCGCGGCGGCGGCCATCGCGTAAGTCGCCGCTTCGATCCGGTCGGGGATGACCTCGTGTTTCGCGCCGTGCAATTTTTTGACGCCAGTAATCGTGAGGGTCGGGCTGCCCGCGCCGGCAATTTTTGCGCCCATCGCGTTGAGAAAATTCGCGAGGTCCACCACTTCCGGTTCGCAAGCCGCGCTTTCGATGACGGTTGTCCCCTCGGCCAACGTCGCCGCCATCATCACGTTCGCGGTGCCGAGCACGGTTGAGCCGGAACGTCCCCCGAGGAACATGGCGGTGCCGGCGAGTTGTTTCGTCGCGGCGCTTACGTAGCCGCCTTCGATGCTGATTTTGGCGCCCAGGGATTCAAAACCCTTCAGGTGGAGATTAATGGGCCGGGCGCCGATCACACAGCCGCCGGGCAGCGACACCCGCGCCTTTTTCAGGCGACCCAGCAACGGTCCCATGATGCAAATTGAGCCGCGCATTTTGCGGACGAGTTCGTAATCGGCGTAGCCGCGGATTTTTTGCGCGCGGACGGTCAGCGTGCCGCGCTCGAATTTCACCGTGGCGCCGAGCGACTCAAGAATCCGCGCCATGAACCGCGTGTCACTCAAGTCCGGGACACCGCGGATGACGCACGGCTCGCCGGTCAGCAGCGTGGCCGCCATGACGGGCAGGGCGGCATTTTTGCTGCCGCTGATGGTCACCGTGCCGTGCAGCGGCACGCCGCCTTTGATTAAAAAGCTTTCCATGTAAAATTGATTTGTCCTCCTCGTTCTCGTTCTCGTCCTCGTTTTTCGATTACGAGGACGACGACGAGGACGATTTGGCGATTAAAATTCTTTCGCGGTGACTGTAGTCCTCCCGCACCGCTTCGACAATCCACTTTTCGGTCTCAAACATTTTCCGGACGGCGTCCGCCTGGCCGTCGCCGAATTCCAGCATGATTTTCCCGTCCGGTTTCAGGAACCGTGTCGCTTCCGCCGCCAGCTTCCGGTAAAAATCCAGGCCGTCCGCGCCGCCATCCAGCGCCGCGCGCGGATCAAAATCGCGCACTTCCGGCTGGAGCGTGGAGATTTCAGCGGACGGAATGTAGGGCGGATTGCTGCTGATGAGGTCGAATTCCATTTTTCGGAGGGACGAACTCTGCGAGTCCCTGTTTTCATCTTTTATATTTGGGGCTAGTGGAACTCGCCCCTCCGGACGAAGTGCCGCAAACCCATCGCTTTGCACAAATTCGATCCGGTCGGCGACGTTGTGGCGCGCGGCGTTGGCTTTAGCCAACGCCAGGGCGTCTGATGAAATGTCCGTGGCGACGATTTTTGCGGAAGGGCATTTGGCGGCCAGGACGATGGCGATGCAGCCGGTACCGGTGCCGAAATCCAAAGCCCGGAGGGCGGAGCTCTGTGACGCCCCATCTTCGTTTTCCAGTGGGTTTGGGGCTCGTGGAACTTGCCCCTCCGAAAGTTGGTTTAAAAACTGCCAGCCAAATTCGGCGAGCAGCTCGGTTTCGGGACGCGGAACGAGGGCGTGGTGGTTCACGGCGATTTCGAAGCCGCAGAACGAGGTCGAGCCGGTGAGATGCTGGAGCGGTTCGTGTTGGCCGCGCCGTTTGACCAGTTCGCGCAGCGCATCCGTCTCCGCCAGCGTGAGCGCGCGCTCGAAATTCAGATACAACTTCATGCGCGGCAACCGGAGCAGCTGCGCCAGCAGCAGCTCGGTTTGCAGGCGCGGCGATTCGACGCCCTTTTTGGCGAGGAATTCCGTGCTCTTCTGAATCGCTTCAAGAACGGTCACGCGAAGAATCTAAATTGGAACCACCCAATTCAAAACTTTTTTGGCCGGAAACATTTTGGTCGCGGCTATGGACAAACAAGCCGGTTTGATAGACGATGTAATAACCAGCCATCAGGCCGAAAATGAAAAACGTCAGCGGACTTTGCATCGGCGGCGGATGATCAGGCGCGATGGCGGCATCCCGGAACACCATGAAGCGGTAAGCCAGCCGCCCGATCAGCAGCAGGGAAAGCGCGACGCCGATAGGAGTGTTGGGGATGTAAAAATGGCCCGCGGCGGTCGTTTCAAAGCGCGTCAGGCGCAGTCCCACCAAACCCAGCAATACGCCCGGCGCCAGGCCGCCGCTGATGCCCAACAACAGGCGTGGTTGATGCAAATACAGTGACAGGTAAACGAATCCCGCGCTGAACACGCTGAAAATGACGACGGAGGTCAGGGCCCGGCGCGGCCGCAAGGGTTGACGGCCGATGTTGCGGCGGATGCGCCGGTACATCCGCCAGGCGATCAGGACCAGCACCAAACCGAAGATGACCGTGGACGACGTCATGCGCGGAGGCTAGATTTTCATTTTTGCTTGTCCAGACGAATCGTTTTTATTTCCCGTCCTTTGCGTCCGCCGCCCTTCGATGCGACAGATGTTCTATCCCCTCAAGATAGGCGAGGATGAGTTCCGGCAAGTCCTGGCTGTAGCCGCCCTCCAAGAGGCTGAACATCGGCGTGCCCAGCGCGCGCAGCGACCCGCCGAGCCAGTGAAAATCATCCACCTCGAGCGTCCCTTCCCCGAGCGGATCGCGCGCGTAGGCGTCGAACCCGGCGGACACGGCGACAAGGTCGGGCCGGTAATTTTTCAAATCGTCGAGCGCGCGTTCGAGCACGCTGCGATATGCCGCGCGCGGCGTGCCGGGGGTGACGGGATAATTGAAACAATTGTTGCCGACATTCGCCGCGCCGGTGCCCGGATAAAACGGATACAGATGGATGGAAAAAAACACGACGCCGGACCGGTTGAGCAGAATCGCCTCCGTGCCGTTGCCATGATGCACGTCAAAGTCGAAAACCGCGACACGTTTGGCGCCGGTGGCCGCGGCTTCGAGCGCGGCGATGGCGATGTTGTTCAGGTAACAAAAGCCCATCGCCCGGTCTCGGGTGGCGTGATGACCGGGCGGCCGCATCAGGCTGAAAACGGGGTCGCCCTGGCGCGCGGCGGCCAGTGCGTCCAGCGCGGCGGCGGCGGCGGCGCGGGCGTAACCGGCGATGTTTTCGTAATACGGCGTGTCGGTGTCGAAATCCACCGGCTGGTCCAGGCGGGCGACATGTTGTGCGGAATGGGCGCGCAAAATCTGCATGTCATCCACCTGGCCGGGGGCGGCCCATTCAACCGGCAGACCGGTCTGGCGGTGCAAACGCGCGAGCGTGCGGGTGATGCGCTCGGGACGTTCCGGATGGCCCGGACAGGAATAACCGGCGCAACGTTCGTCGGTGATGATTTTCACGCGAAAAGTTAACCACGAATGGACACGAATGGACACGAATTTGTCATCAACTCAATTTCACCTGGAAGCGCCGGCGCTCCCAAGGGCCAATCTCCGGTTGGCCGCGGCCGGTCGCGATTTTTTCTGCTCCCGGCCAATTCTTTTTGCAAATGGTACGGATTCCATTAGGCTGGACGGCAACAAGAATTCCATTATGTATAAAAAATCACTTGCAGTTGCAGCGACGGTGGCCGCGTTGACGTTTAATGCCGGGGCGTGGGATTACGAGGGGCATTACGCCATCAATAAACTGGCGCTGGCGTCGTTGCCGGCGGATTTCGGCGGGTTCAAGCTGATGCCCGAGATGAAGGAACGCGTGGCGTTTCTGGCGGGCGAACCGGATCGCTGGCGGAACCTGAGCGATTTGCCGTTGCGACATGTCAACGGCCCGGACCATTACATGGATCTGGAGGATTTGCGGTGGTATGGCCTGACGCCGGAGACGCTGCCATTGCTGCGTTACGATTTTGTCGCGGACATTGCGCGGGCGCGGGCGGCGCACCCGGAGAAATTTCCGCCGATTGATCCGGCCCGGGACGCCGACCACACGCGCGAGTTAAGTGGGTTCCTGCCGTGGGCCATCACGGAGAATTACGAAAAGCTGAAGTCCTGTTTCAGCTACCTCAAAACCTTCCAGAAATACGGCGGCACGCCGGAGGAGATCGCCAATGCGGAGGCCGATGTCGTCTATGTGATGGGCGTGATGGGACATTACGTCGGCGACGGTTCGCAGCCGCTGCACACGACCATGCATTTCAACGGCTGGGTGGGGAGGAATCCGAACGGTTACACGACCAATCGCACCTTTCACCCGTGGATTGACGGCGGCTATTTTCGCCAGACCGGCGGGATTGACGTCGCGAAGCTGGCGGCAAAAATTCATCCGGCCGGGCGCATCAAAAATGCCGGCGAGCCGGACGGCATGTTCCGCGATGCCGTGAACTACATTGTCGAGCAGAACAAGCTGGTCGAGCCGCTGTATGAACTGGAGAAGGAAGGCAAGCTGACTGGCGAAGGCGACAAGGGCCTGGAAGGCCGCGCGTTTCTCGATGCCCAGCTGGTGAAGGCCGGCCAGATGCTGGGCGACATCTGGTACACCGCGTGGCTCGAGGCGCCGGAGGACCAGTATCTCCAAAGATCGTTGCAGGAACGCAGTGCAGCGAGCCCAGCGCCAGCGAAGTGAAGCCCCGAATGGAATAAACTTGGATGCGCGCGCGGCCCGGCGCAAAATGGCCTTGGTTCGGGCCCGTAGCTCAGTTGGTTAGAGCAGGCGACTCATAATTTAAGAAAGGGTTTTTCCGTCATTTTGACTCAATGGGACTGAATTGATTTTGAGGCCGTAAAAAGGGGCAAAGTTGCTGTCAAAGAAATTTGTGAGCGCCGCCAATTGCATCCAAAACACCTCAAAAAAATCTGCGCGGGATACAAAGTGGGATACAAAGGGTGGCTCGGCTTTGCTTCACGGCAAAAAATGCAAGTGGGTCGCACCGCTTGTTCGTTCATCTTCCCTCAAATGGACTCAATGGGACCGGCGGCGAAAAAGGTTGGAAGCGCGCAAATTATTTTGAAACTTTTCCGCTTGGGTGGTGTCTGATTAAGCGAGGATCAATTTCCTCATGTGTGCGGGTTCTTTGAAATCGTCCTTGTTGAGGTCACGACCAAATGACTAAAACAAATTACCAAACAAGAGACACCAACATATCAAAATCATAGCGGCATAATCATTTTATATTCAGCGTCGGCATATCAAAGCAACCGCGCACCATTAACTAATCACAAAACCCGCACCTAAAAAATCAATTTACGTCTCGCCTAATCTACAAAAACTACTAAATCGGTCTTCCTCTTACATCCCGGCCATCCCCTGGTCGGGCTGTGCATTTCTGCCAGGTCGTTTTCTTGGAATTCGCCACGTTTAACAACTGCGTGGGCGGCTTCGTGCCCGGATGGTGCGGAGCCGCCACGCTCAAGACGTAGGTGATGTGTGAAAATCTATACCGCCGATGAAGTGGCCGGCCTCCTGAAGGTTGACTACAAAACCGTGCTCCGGCTGATTAAACGGGGTTTGCTCAAGGCGATTCCTGGTATCCGGCACAAACGGATCACCGAACAGGAATTGCAGCGTTATTTGGGGATTAAACAGCCCCAGGGAGGTGCGGCATGAGCGAACCAAAACGCACCTGGCTGACGGCCGATGAGTTTGAGGCCGAGTATGAACAGCGCCGGGCGGCGGCAATGGCGCGTCGTCAGGCGCCGCAACCAGCTTCGCCGGCGAATCCTCCGGTCATCTATGAGCTCAAGTCCGATTGGCAATATCGCCCTAACAAGCTGGATTCGTCAGGCTACCCCGGCCAGGTCGTCTATCGCCGTTCGCCAATCGAGCGCAGGGGGCCGGAGGCGGAGCGCGGCGGAGCCGCGCCCGCCTCGGCCCCGGGCTTGTTAAAGAGTCATATCTCCTCGCGGAATGTCTTCAACCCCTTTGATGTGGGACATATTGAAGTGTGGGTCGGAGCCGGATTGATCAGAGCCGTCAGGCAAAAACGGGACAAAATCATTCCGGAAGGTCTATCTAATCAGAGCAAACGGGGTCAAGTTCATGGCTTCAGTCGTGCCTCCCGGCGGCGCATGATGCAATTCCTGGCCAAAGTCCGATTGGATGAAGGACTGCCGTTGTTTGGCACCACCACCTATCCCGATATATTCCCCGAGGAGGCCGAAAAGTTTAAGCGCGACCTGCGAACCCTGATTGAACGGATCAAGCGGCGTTTTCCTGGGGTGGGTCTGCTCTGGCGTTTGGAATTCAAAGCGCGCAAGTCAGGCGTGAATGCGGGCAAAATCGCGCCACACTTTCACTGGCTCTTGTGGCACGTGCCGCGCAAATTCGATTTCAAAGCGGAAACAGGCAAATGGGCAAAAGTCAGCCAGGCTAAAAATGGAACATGGCTTGAAACGGTGAAATTCTATGACGGTGACAAAATTGCCACGGTGGTCAAGGAGGTCAGTGGTCAGGACCGCTTCACGGAATGGTTGAGCCGGAATTGGTATGACGTGGTGGGCACGGGTGATTTGAAACATTTCAACGCCGGGACCAACGTGAAAGTTTTGACCTCCAAGCGGGAGGTGTTTTTCTACGTGTCAAAATACATGGGAAAAGTGGAGGCGGAACAGGGCTGCGCCTGTCCGGGCCGGTTTTGGGGCGTGGTGAATCCAAAAAATATTCCGATGGGCAAGCGGAAAAGGATTTACTGCACTGGCAACCAGGCGACACAACTGATGCGGTTCATGCGGCGATACATCCATGCAGTTACACAACGCAAGTATCGTTTCAACAATTGGTCAATGAGTTGCATGTGCACGGCGGATTTCTGGTTGGAGCGATTCCCGCAACTGTTGGGTTTGTCCCCTACCCTAATAGCCTCCCCCGTGGCCGCCGTTGTTTCTTCAGCGGCCACAGCGGAGCCTGACTACACGATTTAGAAACGTGCCAAAAATATCTATGGCAAGCCTTGACATAGCCTGCCAATGTATTATAATGACGACATGAAAGCAGTGACCATCAATATTTCGTTAAATCCGGAGCTGGCGGAGTTCGCCCGGTCGGATTCGGAGGCGCACGCGTTTGACTCGATGAGCGAATATATGCGCGACCTGATTCGCAACCGGCGACAGGAACAAATCAGGCAGGACGTAGCCTTTTTGGAAAAGGCTATTGAGGGTGCGCCGATGGGCGATCCGTCGGATGAGGAAATGGCCGAAATTGTGAAAGCCCAGCATCGCCTCCGGGCGGAGAGGAAAAAAAGTGCGAGTCGTTTTTGATGCCAACGTCGTTTTTGCCGGTGTGGGCTGGCGCGGTGAAGCTCACAACTGTCTGCTGGCGATGGCTAAACGGCGAATCACTGTTTTTGCCACGTTGGAAATTCTGGATGAAGTGCGGGCCTTGGTAGCGGAACGCGGGGGAAAATTCAAGCACCCAGCGTCCAATCTGCTGACTTGGTATTACGACCGGGTGAAGCTGGTTGAACCTGCGCCTTTGGGAAAACAGCGTAGCCGGGATGTAAAAGACGATCCTTATCTGGCGTGCGCCTTAGCTGCCGGGTCTAAAATCATAGTTTCACGCGATGATGATTTGCTGGCGTTGCAAAAGCCGTTTGGAATTCAAATTCTCACGCCGCGTGAACTGCTGACGAAACTGGCAAAGCCGTTTTAACTTGCCTAATATACCATTAACAATGGATGAATGCACGAACTAAAACCCTTTTTCATTTAACAAAATCACTTGATGTTCTCATGCAGATTATGAGCGAAGGGTTTTGGCCGCAGTATTCTTTGGAAGACATTACGTGGCTTGACGTGCCAAATAAATCCAAAATGGCTTGGCCAATGGTTAGTTTTTGTGACATTCCCATTTCAAGGCTTCGCAAACACACAGATTCATACGGGAACTATGGAGTGGGACTTTGCCGTGACCGATGGAGTGCTACAGGATTAAATCCTGTTTTCTATATTTCACCAGACTCAATGGTTCGAGACCTTCTCCGGGAATTGCTGCTTGATACGAGTAAAAATGTAAATCACAGGGCCAGAACAACAGGCATGGTTACTCTTGCCAACTGCAAGCCGTTGATAGATAAAAAAAGCGGCAAAGATTTTTATTCTGAGTGCGAATGGCGTTTTTTGCCTTGGGTCGAAGGGGTAGGCGATAAAAATAAGTTTGGTTTTTTCATGCTTGAAGAACAATTCCGCGATGATCTGATTAGAAAAAAAGCAAACGAAGAAAGACGCAACGACCGAATGCTTGAGTTTTATCCAGACGATGTGCGGTATTTGTTGGTTAAGGCAAAGGAAGAGGTTCCCAAGCTGGTAAATTTTATTGATACGAAAATGGCTGGTTATTCTCAGCTTGTATTGGATGTACTTAAAACACGAATCATCGTGCTGGATGAATTTTCATGCGATTTGTGATTTGTCAAACTTGCCAGCAAATTGAAACCAAGTAACATGCCGACATGAAACCGAATTTGTCCTACGTGCGCGTCGCTGCGTTGGCAATTTTTGCTTCGGCATATTTTTACCGCTCTTCATGTTTTGCTCAATCTGATCCTCTTAACTCGTGGACATTGACTTGGTCGGGTGCAAGTGATCCTTTGGTTAATGAGGTGTTTAGTATCGCTTACGGGAATGGAATGTTTGTTGCCGTGGGAAATGGAGCACGACTAGTTTCATATGATGGGGTTAATTGGACAACTTATGTTGCACCGCCAATAATTAACGGTGGGGCATTGTTTGGTGTAACACAATATGATCCAGGTATCATTTACGGCGCAGGAATGTTTCTCACATTTGGAACAAATATTCAAAATAAGGCAAATTACATCCTTAAATCAACAAACGGGATATCATGGACGACG
>JBKQOA010000163.1:0-7523 GCA_052145735.1 Limisphaerales bacterium | reverse complement strand
ATTCGACCTGCTCAAAACCCGCCTGACGCAGAAATAATTCCAGTTCCAGTCGCGCTCGTTTGTCCGCCTCGTCCAAAATCCCGTCTGTCCGCGCCGCACGGCGGATGTCATCCACGGCATTTTGCCGCGCCGTTTGTTCGAGGTCCTTGTCAAAGGCGCGCAACAAACCGGTCGCGTGGTCGATCACCTGACTTTTTGGATCGTCAAGATAGGCATCGGTGATTTGCGGTGGTGGTAGGCGCAGACTGATTTTTTTTCCGGAAATGGTCACGTCCCCGGCCGTGATGCGCTTGAGGTCAATGCCCGCCTTGACAACCCCGTGCGCGAGCAGAAGCACGCGGTTTTCGCCATACCACTTCACGTCTTCCAAAATGACGACTTTTTCGAGCACGTATTTGACCGTGACCAGATCCGAAAGCGTCTGCACCTGCTCGATCACCGTTGCGGTGTTTCCCATGTGCAGACCAGAGCCTAATTTCAACCAGCGCGGGACCGTGAAACCAAGCCAGACGCCGCCGGCAAAAATGACCAGCACCAACGCCATCCCAAAAATTCCTTTCAACCTCTGCATGGCGGAAAGGTAACGGATTTTGCCGCGAAGCAAAGAATTGTTGTCGTGCGAGGAACGCGTGGAAACGGAGGGGAAATGCAGCTGGAGTTTGCCATGTTTTTTGTGGGCGGTTGTGCAACAGGGGATCGAAAGCGGGGCTGAAGCCGCCGCAGTCCAAACGCTGGCGTGACTGTCAGGCGTCTCCAAATCTCGCGAAGCGTCTGGACTGCGGCCGGTTTACCGCCGCTTTCCCGCACAACTTTTTCTGGACAAACCGTTCCACCAAACGCAGAGTCAAAAACATGGAAAACGACGGGCTGCAAAATAAGCCGTCCGTTACACTATCAGGCGTCATAGAGCATTTTTGACAATGTCAAACCGACGAACAACTCATTGGCGATTTTTTAACTTTGCCGGGCGGCTTGTTGGCGCAGGGTTTGTTTTTGGTGGTGGCATTTTTATTGTCTATGGTTTTGCGAGCAGTGGAGTTGAGTTTGTTATTACTGGTTTGGTTGTTGGCGTGCTTGGCGTCCTGTTGATTCTTGCCAGGCCATATCGTCCAGACCTTCACGATTCAACTCCGCCAATAAACTTTCGTAAAAATGCTGACGACTTCTTTGCTATCGAGCAACGCCATGAACGACTTTATGAAGAGGGACGGCGGCTCTTTCTCCAAGGGAAGCATGAGGAGGCCCTCGACCGATTCAAGTGCATCTATGAGGATACGACCGTGTTCCGCGATATTGCAGAGATTGTCGAGGACTACTACACCAATGGACAGGATGCGTGGATGGCAAAATATCAGCCTGGATTTGAGAGGCAGAGCGGAGTCGCCTAAATGAGGACAGGCTGCAAATTTAGGGACTCCATCTGCCTGGTTTTCCTCGCGTCTGTTTCCGGCGCTCATTGCCACTTTCGGCTTTGCTCTTCCCGCTTTGAAACTAGAATGGGTTCGTGAGCTTGCAATTCATTGGACAGTTTCCGGCGTATCGCCCGCGCCGGCTGCGGCAGTCGCCCGCGTTGCGCCGGCTGGTGGCCGAAACCCATTTGAACGTCTCGCAACTGGTGCTCCCGCTGTTCGCGCGTTCCGGCAAAAGAATCCGCCGCCCCATCCATGCCATGCCCGGCGTGTTCCAGCTTTCGCCCGATGAATTGTTGCGCGAAGCCATCCGCGCCCACACGCTCGGCGTCCCGGCAGTCCTGCTGTTCGGCATCCCGGATAAAAAGGATGCGAAAGCGTCCGGCGCCTGCGCCAAAAACGGCATCGTCCAGCAAACGGTGCGGTTGCTGAAAAAGGAACTGCCGGCATTGCTCGTCATCACCGACGTGTGCCTGTGCGAATACATGGAGCACGGCCATTGCGGCGTGGTGCAAGGCGGGAGGATTTTGAACGATCCCTCGCTGAAACTGCTCGCCCGTGCCGCCGCCAGCCACGCCGAGGCGGGCGCGGACATCGTTGCGCCCAGTGACATGATGGATGGCCGTGTCCGCGCCATCCGCGCGGAACTGGATCGTGCCGGGTTCACTGACACACCCATCATGTCCTACGCCGCGAAATTTGCGTCGGCGTACTACGGCCCGTTCCGCGAGGCCGCCGAGTCCGCCCCGAAATTCGGCGACCGGCGCAGTTACCAGATGGACGCCGCCAATGCAAACGAGGCCTTGCGCGAGGTCGCCCTGGATATCCAGGAAGGCGCGGACATTGTCATGGTCAAACCCGCCCTGGCGTATCTCGACCTGATTCATCGCGTCAAAACGGAGTTCGGCTACCCGACCGCCGCCTACGCCGTGAGCGCCGAACATGCGATGATCAAGGCGGCGGCGGCCAACGGCTGGATTGACGAACGCGGGGTGACGCTGGAAAGCCTGCTGGCCATGCGCCGCGCCGGGGCGGACATTCTCATCACCTACGCGGCGGCAGACGCGGCCCGCTGGCTGAAAGTGGGCTGAAATTCCGCGCTTTTGCGTTTGACCGCGATTGGCCCGGCTGGTTAAGCTGTGGATTCCTATTTGCCACTATGATTGGGACAATTCGCAAACATTCGAAATGGCTTTGGCTGATCATCATCGTCGCCACGATTATTTCCTTCGTCTTTTGGGGTGCCGGCCCTTCGCGCATGGGCGGGGGCGGGGGCGGCCGGGGCGGCATCGGTGATTTGGGCACGGTTTACGGCCACAAAGTCACGCCCGAAGCTTTTCGGGACGCGCAAGTGGAGTTCCTGCTTTCCTATTGGTTTAACTCCCGTGGTGAATGGCCGGATAAAAGTCCGAATTTCAACGAAGCGTCGCTGGAACGCGAGGTTTATGTCCGCGTGATGCTTTTTCAAAAGGCCAAAAACCTCGGCATTCATGTCGGCGACGACGCGGTGGTGACCGCAGCCAATGACAAGCTGCGTTCGCTTGGCCGGGACGGCCGGGCCGTGCCGCTGGATGCATTCGTAAAACAAATTTTGCAGCCGAAAGGCCTGACGGCCCAGGACTTTGAAAACTATGTCCGGTTATCTCTGGTCGTGGAACAATTGCAGCAGGCGATCGGACTGACCGGGGAACTCGTCACCCCGCAGGAGGCCGCCGCCGCCTATCAGCGCGATCATCGCGAGCTTTCCGCTCAAATGGTTGTCTTTTCCGCGTCGAATTACCTTTCGTCCGTCTCCGTCACCCCCGCCGCCGTCGCCCGGTTTTACACAAATTACCTTGCGGAATACCGGTTGCCAGACCGGGTACAGGTCAGTTACGTCGCGTTTGAATTGACAAATTATCTCGCCGGGGCGGAACAAAAACTGGCCAAGACCAATCTCGATGAACAAGTCGATGCCCTTTACCGGCGATATGGCGCGAGTGCCTTTCCCGACGCGAAAACTCCCGCCGACGCCAAAGCCCAGATCCGCAGCGACATGATCCGCCAGCGGGCCGCAGCCGACATGCGTCAGGCGGCCAACGGATTCGCCACCGCTGTTTTCAGCCAGGATCCGGCGAAACCGGAAAATCTCGCCGCCGTCGCCAAACAAAAGGGATTGACCGTCCAGGTCACCGCGCCCTTCGGGGAAACACTCGGACCGGACGAATTTGCCGCGCCGCCCGGCTTTGTCAAAGCCGCCTTCGGCTTGACGCCGGACGTACCCTTCGCCGGACCGGTTGTTGGGCCGGACGCCGCGTACGTTCTCGCATTCGTCAGGCAGTTGCCCAGCGAAATTCCACCGCTGGACCAGATCCGCGACCGCGTCAACCGGGACTATCAATGGCGTGAGGCGGTTTTGCAGGCCCGGCGGGCCGGAACAAATTTCGTCCACACCCTGGCGGGAATGACGGCGGACCGCAACTTTGCCCTCGTGTGCGCCGCCGCCGGTTTGCAGCCGCAGGTGTTGCCGCCATTTTCATTGAGCACCCGCGAATTGCCCGGACTGGGCGGCCGCGCTGAGCTGAATCAACTCAAGCAGGTTGCGTTCAGCACGCCGCCGGGAAAAATAAGCGGTTTTGAGGAAAACGATGATGGTGGCTTCATCGTTTATGTCCAGTCGGAACTGCCCATTGACCAGGCAAAAATGAATTCCGAACTGCCGCAATACATCAATGCCCTCCGTCGCGCGTACCTGAACGAGGCATTCAACCAATGGGTCAACCTCGAAGCCAACCGCCAATTGCTCAATACGCCACTCGCCCCGACCTTTCGCCAGCAATCCAGCCCCGGGGCCGCAAAATAATTACCGGCCCTGGTCCCGGCCCGAGGCGGCCCGGGACGAAGGGCGCGATGAAGACGAGGAAAAAGTGAGTGCGGCCGTCAAACTCTCCTCACCCGCCACCCATGAGTTTTGGGAGATTCCCGTTCTCTTTGAAGACGAACACCTGCTGGCGCTCGACAAGCCCGCCGGCCTGCTGACCTCGCCCGACTGCGGCGACCCGCTGCGGCCGAATTTGATGCAATTGCTCCACACCGCCATCGCCGGCGGCAAACCGTGGGCGCGCGAACGCGGGCTGGATTATTTGATGAACGCGCACCGGCTCGACGGCGAGATCAGCGGCGTGCTCCTGCTCGCCAAAAACAAACCCGCGCTGGTCGCTTTGGCCAACCTGTTCGGCTCGGAAAAACCGGTGAGAAAACATGTCGCCCTTGTTCAGGGCCGGCCCCAGGAGGACCGGTTTGAAATTGACGCCAAACTCGGGCCGCATCCGGTCCAAACCGGACTGATGCACGTGGACCCGAAGAACGGCAAGAAATCCAAAACCAGATTTGAAGTGCTGGAAAATTTTTCCGGCTGGACGCTCTTGAAATGTGAACCACTCATCGGTCGCACGCAACAGATCCGCGTTCATCTGCGCCACGCCGGTTTGCCCATCGTCGGCGACGAACCTTATGGCGGCAAACCGCTCTGGCTTTCACGCCTGAAACCGGATTACCGGCTCAAACCCGGACACGAGGAGCGCCCGCTCCTTTCGCGTGTCGCATTGCACGCAGAAGCAGTGAGCCTCGCCCATCCTGTCGCCGGCACCACCGTGACTATCACCGCACCGTGGCCGAAGGATTTGAAAGTGGCCGTCAAATATCTGCGCCAGTTTGCCCTGTAGCCGCGCGTGTAAAAGCGCGGCCACGACGTTACGACACCGTCCGGTTCAAAATCGCCTTCTGGACGTGCAGCCGGTTTTCGGCTTCCTCGAAAATCGTGTCCGCGTTGGCTTCGAGCGTCACGTCGTCAATTTCCTTGCCCCGATATGCCGGCAGACAATGCATCACCAGGGCGCCGGGTTTGGCGAGCTTCACCAGCGGTTGATTGATCTGATAGCCCGTCAGAATCTTGATGCGTTCTTTCGCTTCGGCTTCCTTGCCCATCGAAATCCAGACATCGGTGTAAAGCAGGTCCGCGCCTTTCACCGTTGCCTTGAGGTCGGTTGAAACGGATATTTTTCCGCCGGCGCGCTTCAACAAGGCGGCGGACGGCTGGAATTCTTTCGGCGCGGCAATGCGCAATTCAAATCCGAGCTTTGCCGCCGTCCAGATCCACGAGTTCGCCACGTTGCACGCGCCGTCGCCGATGAACGCGACGGTTTTGCCCGCAATTGGGCCGCGCTTCTCCTCAAACGTGAAAATATCCGCGAGAATCTGGCACGGATGCTCGTCGTCCGTCAGCGCGTTGATGGTCGGAATGTTCGAGAATTTCGCAAACTCCTCGACGTCGGCCTGGGCAAAGGTGCGGATGACCGCGCCGTGGATCATGCGGCCCAGCACGCGCGCGGTGTCCTTGATCGGCTCGCCGCGGCCGAGTTGAATGTCATTGGCATTGAGAAACATTGGCCGCCCGCCGAGTTCGTGGATGCCGACCTCAAACGAAACCCGCGTGCGCGTGGACGATTTGGAGAACATCAACGCCCAGGTCTGGCCGGCCAGCGGCTGGGTTTTGTGATGACCTCGCTCGCGCTTGAACACGGCGGCCTCGCGAAGGATTTTTTCAAAATCCGCCCGCGGCAGTTTTTCCAATGACAACAAATGTTTCATTTTTCAAGGTTTTCGGGAATTCGCCCAAAGGAAATTTTATAACCCAACCGCGGAACGGCGTCACTTCTTTTTATGCACCGCATTTCCAGTCAAAGAAGGACAGTCATCTTGCCTGTCTCCCTCTGTTCGGACGGAAGTTTGAGACCGGCTGGCTGCCGTCGCGCCGGAGCGGCGCTTTGGCGCGCCGCGAAGGCGGAAAGCCGGTCCTACTTTTTCTTCGCCGCATCCGCCGCCAGCCAGAGATACCACGCCGCCGTCGTGCGATGCGGACGCCAGCGTTCGCCAAACACGAGCAGTTCTTTCACCGCCGGCAGGCCGCGCTTCCGATAGGCGTGGCGAAAGCCGTTGCGCACGCCGAAATCATCCGCCGGCAACACATCCGGTCGCCCCAGTTGAAAAATCAGCAGCATTTCCACCGTCCAGCGGCCCACCCCGCGCACCTCCGTGAGCCGTTTAATGATTTCGTCATCGGACAACTTTGCGATCTGCCGCGACGTCGGCACAACGCCGGACAGGGTTTTCGCCGCGATGTCGCGAAGGGCCAGAATTTTCGCCCGTGAAAAACCGGCGCCGCGCAAATCAGCATCGGAAACCGACGCCAAATCCTCCGGCCGCGGAAACCGGCGTCCGGGAAACAATTTTTTGAAGCGCGAGAGAATCGCCTCCGCCGCCGTGCCGTGAAGTTGCTGGTGCGCCACCGCCTGCACGAGCGACTGGAAGGGTGAACGCCGGGTTTCCGGCTCCAGTCCGCACGGCCCAAAATCCCGGATGAGCCGCCGCATCACGGGATCGTTCGCGGAAAGATGCTTGAGCGCGGCAGGGGTCATGCAAAACAAATCATGCCACCGATTTGATGACTTCCTCGATTTTGCTGATGCCCTCGCCGGCTTCCTGCGGCTTGAGATTCAATGGCGGCAGCAGCCGAACGACCTGCGTGCCCGCGGGGATCATGAGCACGCCGATTTCATGCAGGCGATTCACCAGTTGCAGCGCCGCCGTTTTATCACTTTTGGCAAACGCCGGGATTTTCTCCTTTTCAACCAATTCCAGGCCGAGGATGAAACCCAGGCCGCGCCCGCGTTTGACGACCTGCGGATACTTTGTTGCGAGCCGTTCCAATTCGTCTTTGAACCACTTTCCGAGTTTGCGGGCTTGTTCGTCCAGCCGTTCGCGTTCGATGACTTCAAGCACCTTGAGCGCAACCGCGCAGGCCAACGGCGTGCCGCCAAACGTCGTGGCGTGCGTCCCCGGCCCGAGCAAATCGGCATACGGTGCGCGCACCCAGAATGCGCCGATGGGAAATCCGCCCCCGAGCGACTTGGCCATCGAAACGCCATCGGGCAGGAATTTTTTGCCGCCGGGAACATTTTCCAAGATCCGCTGAAAACTTTGGAACCGTCCGGTGCGATAATGCCCGCACTGCACGCCGTCCAGGAACAGCAAAAGCTTTTTCTCGTCGCACAACGCGCGCAGGCCGAGCAGATA
>JBKQOA010000162.1:0-2820 GCA_052145735.1 Limisphaerales bacterium | reverse complement strand
TGGGCAAGGATTGGACGGTGGCTTGGGACGGCCGCTGGTTTCAAATCAAGGCGGAGCATGAGGGGCTTAGTTTGGCGGGTCGGAAGGTGATGGTGCGCCAGCTTCGGTGCGGAAAGATGCAACTGCTTTATGCGGGGGCGAAGCTGCTCTGGAAAGAGCTGCCCGCGCGCCCAGCGCCCGTGCAGGTGCCGCCGCAGCGAAACGGACGGAGCAAGGTGTCGAAACCGGGGAAGGCACATCCTTGGCGCCAGGACGGGGTGGCCTTCGGGAAGGAGTTTTGGCGGAGCGAGAAGGCACGAGGAGCGGCGATGAAACGGGTGCGGCATCAGGTTGCCGCCGCTTCCGGCAAGCCTTCGCTTCGCTCAGGCTCGCCTACAACGGCGGCAACCTGATGAGGAACAAACAAACTGAAAAGGGGACATTTTCTCCTGAGTGCTAATGGGGACATTTTAAAAGAGTTTTGACAGTTCGGGCTGTTTTGGCCGCCATGGTCAACCGTGGAATTGGCCGGGGCAATCATTCAGGAATGGCACCGGATGGGGCCGCGTGCGGCAGCCTGGTTTTCCAGTCTTGCATCACTGCTGATTCGGACGATGATTAACCGGTGTCGAGCATGTTTACATTGGGGAAAAGACTGGAAACGTGGTCGAAGCCTGCTTTGATGACGGTCAGCGTCGCCATCGTGGCGGTGGTCGGCTGGGCGGATTATCTGACCGGGTACGAACTTTTCTTCTTCATCTTCTACCTGCTCGCCGTGTTTCTGGCAGTGTGGTTTGTGAATGTTTCCGGCGGCGTTTTGATTTCCGCGTTGAGCGTGACGGCCTGGATTTCCACCGACATTGCGGCGGGAAAACATTATCCCGATTATTTTATCCCGGTTTGGAACGCCATCATCATGTTCATTTTTTATCTGGTGGTGGTGAGTCTGCTGGCCAGACTGCGGGCGCTGCATCGGGAACTCGAGGAGCGGGTGCGCCTGCGGACGGCGGAATTGACGAAGGAAATGCAGGAACGAATGAGGTTGCAGAAGGAATTGCTGGAAGCCGGTGAACGCGAGCAGCAACGTATCGGCCACGATTTGCACGACAGTTTGTGCCAGCATTTGACCGGCACCGCCCTGGCCGGCCATGCGCTCAGCCAGAAACTGGCCGACCGGTCGTTGCCGGAAACGAAGGAAGCCAACCGCCTGGTGGAACTGGTCGAAGATGCCATCGAACTGACCCGCCAGCTGGCGCGGGGACTGCATCCTCTGGAAATGCGGGCCGGACACCTGACCGAGGGTTTTCAGGAACTGGCGGCGAGTGCCAGCGATCGATTCAATGTTTCGTGTCAGTTTGAAGGCGGTCCGATTGCGCTACAACCCGACGCGAATGTCGCCACCCATTTGTATCGGATCGCCCAGGAGGCCATCACCAATGCCGTCCGGCATGGCAGGGCCAAACACATCAGCCTCGGCCTTGAGGGCGCCGCCGAGGGCATCGTTTTGACCGTGACGGACGATGGCATCGGCCTGCCGGAAAATGCGCGGGACGGCAACGGGATGGGACTGCGCATCATGGCTTATCGCGCCGACATGATGGGCGCGACGTTCAAAATCGAACGCCTGCCCACGCACGGCACGCGCGTCACCTGCACCCTGCCCGCCAGGGGCGTTTCCCCGGAAACCCATGTCAAAAATAATTAAAATCGTGCTGGTGGACGACCATCCGCTGGTGCGCGAAGGGTTGGTAAATCTGATCAGCCAGCAATCCGATTTTCAGGTTTGCGGCGAGGCGGCCGGCGAACCGGAAGCCTTGGCGCTCATCGGCGCTGCACGGCCCGATGTCGCCGTGGTGGACATCTCGCTGGAAAGCGGGTCGGGCCTCGAACTGATCCGGAGCCTCAAGTCCATGCATCCGGAGGTGGCGGTGCTGGTGCTTTCGATGCACGACGAGTCGCTCTACGCCGAACGCGCCCTGCGGGCCGGCGCGCGCGGCTACATCATGAAGCGCGAGGCGGCGAAAAAGGTCATCCAAGGCATCCGCTCCGTGCAGGCCGGCCGGCTTTTCGTCAGCGACAAAATCTCCGCCTGGATGGCCGAGAAGTTCGTGGAAGGGCCGGCGGCGACCACGCCTTCGCCCCTGGAGCAGTTGAGCAACCGCGAACTGGAAGTGTTTGAATTGCTGGGGCGCGGCCACAACACCCGTCAAATCGCCGAACATCTGCACGTGGGTTTCAAAACCGTCCAGGCTTACTGCGCCCGCATCAAGGAAAAGCTCAAGCTGGCCAATGCCACCGAGCTGTTGCGGGAGGCCCTCCGCTGGTACGAAAGCCGGCCGCCGGAATGATTGGCCGACCGGTTTGTAGGGTTGCACCCTACAAAAAGTTCAGGCCGCGTACTACAACCTTTCCGACGCCGGGAATCAATCTGGCAACAGCACTGCTCTCTTTTGAGGCATGTTGCGGTTGCAACAGGCAATTTAGTGGGCGAAAGCGTAATCATTGTAACCCGCCTGTTGGTCGGCTCACGCCGCAATAAACGGAAAGAAGAAATACATGAAAAAAACCAAGGTTCTCCGCAAGGCAGGCTTCACGCTGGTGGAAATCATGATTGTCGTGGCCATCATCGGCCTGTTGGCGGCAATTGCGATACCCAACTTTGTGAAAGCCCGCGCCACCTCGCAGGCCAACGCCTGCATCAACAACCTGCGCCAGATTGATGCCGCCATCAATGAGTGGGCGCTGGAAAATGGTAAATCCAACGGTGCGGCTGTGGCAAACGTTTCAGTCGTTTCAGCCTACATCAAGCTGAACTCGGCCAGCAGCGTCCCCACTTGCCCG
>JBKQOA010000161.1:0-22250 GCA_052145735.1 Limisphaerales bacterium | reverse complement strand
CGCAGTGGTGCTCAAAATCTCAAAGAACTGGCTGACCGCGCTAAGGTCAACTTCCGGGCCAAAGTCGGACATCGGTATGTCAACCACATGCCAGTTACCATCCCGAACAAATCCGTAGGGATCGCTGCCCGGCCCCCCGAAGGTGATCCATTTCTGCCCGACCCCATCAATGTTACCGCTCTTCATGCCGATCAGGAACGGGGTGGTGGTGGTGGTTTTCATCGCGAACTCCAAGTTGCAACCCGGGTAGCTGAAGGCCGTCAGATTGTATTTTACGTTCGGCGTAAAGGCCATTCCAGTCCAACCGAGGCCAGCCGGTGCAAGGCTGATATCCTGGGTGCCCTCATACGGGTGTTGAGTGGCGGCCACCATTGTGTACGCCCAGATAAAAAAGTTGCCTTGAACACCCAGGGCGAATGATCCCGCGTTCATGTGCGACGGCGTCTCGGTGTAGACACCGAAATTGCCATTCTGCGGGGTTACCCTGGTTGCGCTGGGTTCCCACCAAACATTGTCGATTGACAGGTTCAGTGCCGAAGTCGGGTTAACGACACTCGAAATCTGGAACAACTGATTCATGGTGCGGAAATCGACGTTGGCGAATCGGTTCAAGGGGATTGTCACCGAATGCCATTGGCCATCCCGGGCAAACCCGAACTCCGATGTCTGGTCTCCCAACGGAAGATAAAAATTGCCAGCCCGGCAACTTTGGATCCCGACTTGCATGGCCACGGTTGAGGTGGTCCTGATGTCAAAGTGAAGATTCCCGTCCGAGTAATTCTTCATGTTTCGGAAATTCGGAAGGAAGACTCCCATTCCAAACCAGTTGCCTCCGGCAATATCGAACGACCAGCATTTGGTTCCCTCGGAAGGAGGAGGCGGTGTCGCCGAAGCAGTCATGTTGTTCCAGAGGTACAGTGCGGCATTGGTTCCGTAGGCAAACCCGGGTTCCAAGCCGGTTCCGTAGACCAGCGCATCGTTGACCGGGGTGGTTTCGGTAAACACCCCAAAGTTGCCAGCCTCCGCGTAATTATCCCCCAGATACACCTGCGTGTACCCATTGTCAGTAAGCCGGATGTAATCGACATACATTCTGGCCGGAAAGGGGGCCGTGACCGCGCCGGGACTATATACCCCCGTATAGGAAGGATCATAGCCGCCGATGGCAAGGTTCAGAATCAGAAACATCGGCTGCTGAAACATGGGAACCTGGGTGATATCCCAAGAGCCATAGGGGACGTTGTCAAGGGAAAATGTCATGTTGGTCGGTGTCCATTGCATCTGGTAGAGATGGTAATCTTGGGTCAGGTCCACCGGGGCGTTGGTCCAGGCCGCAACATTGACGGCGTTCCCATTCGTGTCCGCGTAGTGCAACGCGCAGTCGATGAGCTTCTGTTGGGTGCCGCTGGCGATGCCGGTGGCGGAGCCCATCTCGGTGATGTCCACCTCCCCGCAGTTTGGCCAGGCGATGGCCCCGGCATTATTGCCCATCATCCAAAAGGCGGGCCACAAACCATTGGCGGTGTTTGGAAGCTTGATCCGGGCTTCGAGCGTCCCGTATTTGAATGCGAACCGTCCCTGGGTGTTCATGCGTGCGGACGTGAAATAGTTTCCGAAATAATTCGTAACGTCAGCCTCAATTACGAGGTTACCGTTGGTAGTGTAAGAATTCTGGTGTTGGGCGGTGTCGTATTCGAATTGGCCGTTGCCCCAGCCGCCGCCGCCAACGTCATAAGTCCACGTGCCGGGATCGATCCCGCTGCCGTTGAACTCATCCGACCACACGACACCACTGGTGTTGGTGGAAACTTGGACCAGGATGGTGACTACGCTGCTCTGACCGTTGGGAGAAACTGCGATAATTGACACGAAATAGGTATCGCCAGACGTCAATCCAGAGATGATGGTGCTGGTCACAAGGCCGAGGTTGATTGAATTGGTCGTCGTACTGTTGGTATCAGCGTAAAGGACTTCGTAGCCGGTCACACCCTGCGACGTGCTGGCGTTCCATGTCAGGCTGATGGCATTTGTGGTTCCCGACGGAACCTGTTGCAGATTCAACGGGGGCAGGACAACGACAGGCGGAATTAGCAAGCGTAAGAACGTCGCGCTGTTGGTCATCGGGGTCAGGAATGACTTGGTGGTGCCGTCTCCCAGGATCATCGGAAAATTGTTGGTACTCCAAGGCACCGCTGCCAGGTTGGTGGTTGATTCGGGGTAATACTGAACTCCGACCGTGGAAAGCCAGCTGATTTGAGCGACCGGCAGGGTCGCCACCTGCAGGACGTTGGTTGCAGGGGGTGTGCCGGGGCTGGAACGGCCGCTTCCGAGCAGGACGTCATCAATGTCAATCGTAGCCGACTGGGCCGGAATCGCCGCGCCCGCAAAGTGGAAATAGATGGTCGCCGACGTCGCGCTGGCAGGAGCGGTAACCGAATTGGTGATCAGGGCATAGGCGTTGTTTCCGGTAGTATAAGTTTGGTAGCCCGTGTCTCCGCCGACGTTCCACAGAATTCGCCACTGTGCATTATAGCCTGCACTGCCCGTCAGAGCGTCGGCGTAAAAGGTGAACGGGTAGGTCGTTCCTCCCGTCACCGGCACACCGGCCTGGTTAAACTGAACCACCGGGCCAGCACCGGTGCTGGCCAGATGGACCTCAAAGTTAAACGAGCTGCCGCTGTGCGGGTTGTCGTTTGTACGAACCCCATACACCGGGCCGCCGGCGGCCGTATCCACAGTCCAACTGGTGGCGGTGGCTCCGCTCCCGGTTTCGAATCCTCCATTGGCAGGGCTCGCAGTAGACGGGGGCGTACCCGGAATGATTTCCAAGTCTTGATACCGCCGGGCACCGCTTGAAACCGGGTCAAAAAGTGTGTTTGTCGCTCCATTGCCGGTGACCGCCGCGACGAGATCGCTCCAAGTGCCCCCGGAGCTGGGCGACCATTGCAGGTGATAGGTATTGGTCGTATTCGGCGTCGGCCAACTCAACTGGACACCGGGCTGAAGGTTGAGTTGCACTTGTGCTCTGCTCACACCCGTACCGATAACAAACACCAAGGCGATTGCTGCCAGATGGATGGGGAATGCTTGCTTCAAGGTGACGTTCATCATAAGTGATCCTTTAGGGCGTGTTGCCAGCGTCTTGGCCATTGCCAAAGCCCCATCCGCCAATGTCATAAGTCCGTGTACCGGAGTCGATGGCGTCGCCATTGAACTCATCCGACCATACGACACCCGCAGAGGCTGGTCCACAGAGCAGCGCGGACACACTTAGATACATCGCAGTTGTTTTGAAACGCATACTCTGATTCCTGTTATTTATGGTTTTGCTACTAGCTCCAAAGGCACCTGGCGCCAGGAGTGAATGTAGTAAACTGTACTACGCCAATTTTCTCGTGTCAATATTTATACTACCTAAAATCAACGTTTTATCACATCCACCATGGTGGCATCTTTTCTGGCAAATCACTTGAAAAGTGGTGTCAGAGACACGACCCCTACAGCGAAACCAAAGAGAAAAGTTGTTGATGGTTCGAAAAGTTTTCCGGGCGGTTCACAGCATTTTCTCATTTTCACCGATCAGATTGTGGAGTGATCATCCGGATTTTATTGTGCGCCGTAGATTCTGAAACGAAAAGCAACAGGAACTTGGACGGGCGCGGAATCAAACTCGTGGGATCCCATTGAAACATCAAGGTGATTCCAAACGATAAAATGCGGCGTTGTTGCTGGGTATCAGCTGCCATGAATTGGTGGCGGTGACCGTGTCAATCCAGTTCGTGCCCAGGGAATTGGTCTGTGTTTGCAGATGACAAACGATGTTGCCCGGCCAGGCCAGGAGTATTTTGGAATTTGCCTGGGTGATGGAAATTCGCAGTGGGCTGGTCTGGTTGTAAATGCGGACGTAATCCACCTGCATGTCCCCGGGAAAGGTGGACTTGTTGATGTCAGTGATGCTGGGATTGTTGCCCGGCACGCCGTTGGTGGTGAGGTAATTCCCTCCGACGGCCAGATTCATGATGATGAAAAACGGCTGGTTGAACGGAAAGGGATACGTTGCTCCGTTGACGGAAGTCCCCCAACTGGTCTGGGTTTCATAAAGGTGTCCATCCACATAAAAGAGAAACGCATTCGTGTTCCAGTCCAGATCGTAGGTGTGAAAGTTGGTCACGGAGTCGCCATTAAGAAAAGTATAGAGAGCCGTCTCATCGGAGCCGGAATGCAGGCTTCCCTGCACATTGGTTGCCACGGCGCCACTGTTTTCCATAACGTCAATCTCGCCGCAGCCGGGCCAGCCGACGGTCGTGATGTTTGTGCCCAGCAACCACAACCCCGGCCAGAAGCCGTTGCCAGCCGGGAAGCGCGCCCGCCATTCAAAACGCCCGTATTTCCACGAGATGAGTCCCTGGGTTTTCATCCGGGCGGAAGTATAGCTGAAACCGTTGGTCGATTCCTTTCGGGCGACGATGTGGAGCAGGCCGCCGGTAACGTAGGCATTGTTGGTCCGGCTGGTATAATATTCCAGTTCGTTGTTGCCCCAGCCGCTGCTTCCGTTCCCGATGTCATAGGTCCAGACATTGGTATTAATGTTCGTGCCGTTGAATTCGTCGCTCCAGACGATGTTCCAGTTGCCATAAGGCAAGTTGCCGGTTTGGGCCAGATTCAAATCATCAAAATAAAGGGAGCCGTTGGCGGCTGTATTCGCGTCGCCTTGAAGCACGATTTGATAGCGGACGAAATAAGCTCCCGCCGGGGCGACCAGTTGGGCGGTGGTGTTGGTTATGGTGGAGGTGTTCGGGTTGTATTGGTTGGTGACCGGCAGATTCACCCAGGTATTGACCGGGAAGATTCCGTTGGCCAGGGAATTGGTGGTGATGAGGGCGGAGCGATACAGCGCCAGGACATTCGCACTCGCATCGCGAAAGGTTATTTCAATCCAGCCAATATTCTGTCCCGCCAGCTTGTCGCCGGAGAGGGTGTAAGCCCAGCCGTTCGCCGAATAAACTGCGCCCGGACCGGAAATGTAATCCTGATAAATGCCGGTGTAGTTCACCTGGCCGTTGAACTGCTGATAGACCTTGAAATAATTGGTCCCGCTGTGGGCGAGGGTTGGGCTGGTTTCGCTGTAAGCATTCCCGCCATACGCTGTCCAGCCAAGCAGGTTTGTCGTTTGCCCGATGGGATCAGACTCAAAGCCGGGATTGGTCAGGAGATTGCCGGCCAAGGCCGAAGTGACCGGGACGGCCAGACCGGAAAAAATGCCGATGGCTTGGCGAATGATTTTATTCATGTGTCTTGTTTTTTCGTTGTTTCCGGTCATTAACAGTTTCTCATAGGTCAAGCTAAGGTCAAATCGTCGCGGCGCGTTTCAATTCAACATTTTCATCATCGAGGGCGATGGGGGTGCTTTGGCTGCCAGCGGCGGGGGTTTATCGTAAACGCGGACGTAATCCACGAGCATGCGCTGCGGGAAGGTGGTCGTTCCGTCCGGATTGCCGGGCCAGCCACCGCCCACGGCCAGGTTTAACAGCACGAACTTCGGTTGATTAAAAACCCATTGCGTGCCACGGGGAAGACTGGCCGGCGTGACGGTGAAATAAGGTCGATCGTCCACGAACCAGCGGACGCGATTGGTTTCACACTCGATTGCGAAAATGTGGAAGTCATCGGCGAACGCCGCGCCTCCCGGAAGCGCAAAAGGCCCGCCAATCCCGCCGGCGCCGGAATAACCCGGGCCGTGCAGCGTGCCGTGGACCGTGCCGGGTTCGCGCCCGAGGTTTTCCATGATGTCAATTTCGCCGCAGGCGGGCCACCCCACCGAATCGATGTTCGTCCCGAGCATCCAGAACGCGGGCCAAAATCCCTGGCCGCGGGGGACCTTAATGCGCGCCTCGATGCGGCCATAGGTCCACGACCATTTGCCATGGGTCTGCAACCGGGCGGAAGTGTAGTTCCTCCTGCCAAGACTTTCTTTTCGGGCCTCGATTACCAGCTTGCCGTTCTCGATGCGGACGTTGTTGGTGCTGGAGGTGTAATACTCCAGTTCATGGTTGCCCCAGCCCTTCCCGCCAATGTCGTAATCCCACTTGGTGGAATCAAGCGCCGTGCCGTCCGGCTGGTTGAATTCGTCACTCCAGACGAGGGTCCAGCCGCCGGGCGGCGTGGCATTCGTCAGGGCCGAATCAGGATCGCCCGTATTCGTTGGAACATTGCTGGCCATCGACGGCGCGACGAAGACGGCCAGACAGGCAACGCACACCCCGGTCTTCCGGATTGTTTTTTTCATGCGCAACTATTCCTGTCTTCAACGCCGCATGACCTGCTTGGGTTCGCGATCCACGGTGAACAGTCCCCAGTGCTTTTCCGCGCCGAGCGGGTTGTTCAGATCGCCCTTCCAATCTTCGTCGAAGGCCTCGAAGAAAAAGGTGGTGATGTTCATCTGGTCCGCCCAGGCGAACAGGTCATGATAATAGCGTTTTTGCTTTGCCTCGCCGGCGCGCGGGCCGAACTCACTCGCCACCGTTGCCCAGCCCGCCTCGGTGATGACAATCCGGCTCTGCGGCAGGGCGTTCCGCACGGCTTGCAGGTTGGCGATGCTAAAGGGCATGGCCTCATCAATGTCCTTGCCCTCCCAGGCTGGATAAGTATGAACGGACACGAAATCCAATTCCCTGGCCAGCCCGGCTCCGTTATGTGCCCACCAATTGTAATTGTCCGCGACGGTCACCGGTTGAGGAATGGACCTTTTCACCTTCCGGACATAACTGATGACCGAATCCACCGGCACCAGATGGTCGTTCCAGTCCACCAGCGCCTCGTTGCCGACGGCCACGGCCACGACAATGTTTGAGTATTGATTCGCCAAGCGGATTGCGCTGTCGATTTCCCTGGCATTCTTGAGCTTGTTCGCTTCCAGAACTTCGCTGGGGTAAGGCTCCTTGTGCCAGGGGCAGTTGGGATTGCTCACCTCGGCGGCCAGCCAGGCACCGAGCATGACTTTCAGGTTCAGTTGGTTGGTTTTGATCAGTCGCAGCACTGCTTCCGAATCAGCCTGCGCATCATACAGCCGGATCAAACCGAAATTGCCCTGCCGGCTCAAGGTCTGGAGATCCTCCAGGATTTCCTTGTCGCTGGGGTTGACCGCGCCGTCCCCCCGGTCAGGATGTTGCCCGTGGCGGAACCCCGAATAGCAGACCCCACGCTTGAACCCGCCGAGCAAATCGCCGGGTTTCTGCTGAATGGGCACGATGGCGGAGCCGGATGTGTTTGTCTCCTCTCCGTTGCCAGATGCCGCGATCGCGAGCGAGGCAGATAACAAAAGGAGCAGGGCGGAAACGCCGGTAAATGTTTTCGAGGGGAGTTTTTGTTTCATGGATTGATTCTTTATTCGATTCGAGATGGTTTGGACCACGGGTTCGCGCCTGGGCTAAAGGTTCAGGCAAACCTCGATCCGAGCCACTTTGCCGGTTCGCTCAAAAATCTCACGGCTGGTGGTGGAATCCAGGCGCGGCTTTCCGGCGTGCTGCTTTGCGCCGTTTGCCAACACCACAGTCAGAGAGCTTTCCTTCGCCAGCCGATAAACCACCGGCGCCTGGCAGTAAGTGAAGGCGAGTTCACCGGGCTTAAGCGACAGCCGCGATTTGATATTGGCCGCATCATGGTAGGCGAATTCAGTCCGCCGGATCACAAACTCATCCCGTCGCAGAAGAACAGGAGAGAAATGGATTTCCCCGTCCTTGACCATGACGCCCAGCTCGCCAAAGCGGCAGATCACATCTTCCTTGACCTGGCCCGTGAGCCCCGGCTGGCGCGCCCCCGCATGACCCGGCGTGTGCGAATAGGGATCCATCGGAAACGCGCCGTAAACCTCCGGCGTCTTGTAATCGCCGATGCCGGCGCGGATGTCGTAATAACAATCCGCAAGGCCCTTCACGACCTGGCCCGGTGTGCCGGATTCCACCGCCCGGAAAAACGTTTCCTGCACGGCGAGCAACAGTTTTGAAACCATGTGCCAGTAAATGCTTCCCAGCCCTTCGTAGCCGAAGAAAGTGCCGGAGCGGCCGGTGAAGGACTCGTGGTCAAACAACCGCTCAAAGATTTCCAGCACCAGCGGAGCCTCGCGTCGGGCGAGGCGCGCATAACGCGGGCCCGGAAGCTGGTCGAGGATGCGGCGGATGTCGCGTGCGTTCGTCACCGCGGGGTTGAAGTGAACGCGCCCGGCAACATCGCGTTCGACGAGCTGCCGGTTGCCGTTGGCCAGGAGCTTCCGCAGCAGCGCTGAGCGGCGCAGTTCCTTCGCCGGGAGGTTGTTTTTTTCAACAAAGCGCGGCAGGCGGCGGTCGGGATAAAGCAGGTAACTGTGCTGGTCGGCGCGATACATCGCGCCATGTTTGAGCGCGGCGAGCAGTTTGAGCGATTCCTCCGGGGAGAGATGGCCGGAACTCAGCACCGCGACCTGACCTTCGAGCATCTCGTAAAGCCGGCGGATGGAAAGTTTCTTCCGGTCATCCAGCCGGATCAGGTTGTAGGCATGATAAAGCCCGTCAGGCCGCCGATTGGCGTGAATGGAATGATTCGTCCAGTCCAGCGCTGACGCGAAGAAATCGAGCAGTCGCCGGCGGTTGACCCGGGTTTTGCGTCCGGAGAATCCCTTGGTGTAGAGGCGCTGGCGGTAATCACTCCCCGCACGCCCAAGGTCGTCAACAATACGCCGGCGCTGAACGTCTGTGATCTTCCCCGCGAGCACCCGGTTATGCCGCCGGAACGTCTGATTCACCACATCCAGGAATGCGGCGACTTCGGCGGAGAGGCTGAATTCGTGGTCGGCGCTCGAGCGGAACAATTCGTGACAGAAGGTCAGGTGGCGTCGCAGATAATAGAGCGTGACCATCGACGCGCCGTTGCCAACGAGGGCATTGTTCGCATCGTTCCACTCCGGGCGCTGCGTGTTTAGCCAGATGCCCGCGCTGGGTATGAAATTGGACAATTTGGCCAGCAAGGGTACGAGCAGTTTCTCGGTCAGATTCACCAGCCGCACGTGGCCGTGCTTGTCCCAGACGAGCTTGCCATCCGCGCCCCTGGCCCGGACGCGCCGGTGCACGAGTTCCTCCAGGTGCGGGTCGAAGACGACCGTGTCCTTGGGATTGGCGAGCAGGCTTTCGTAGGGCTTGATGCGGTAGGGGACGTTCGCGTAGGCAAAAATCTCCCGCTTGAGGAAGCGGCGCAATTCATCCGGCTCGTGGCGATCGAGATGTTCCAGGAGTTTCAGCAGGTAGATGATCTGGTGATCGCCCCAATAGCCAATATGGGACCACGGGTTGTGGGCTTCAACCACCTCCCAGTCAATGCCATTGCGCGTAATCCGGTAAGGGTTGTAGCCATCGGCGGTCGAGGCGTTGAGAAACCGGCAGATCATGCCGGCCGTAAAGCCGGGGAAAGACAGCGCGAGCGCCTCCCAATTCTGGAAAATGTCGCGCCAATTGCCCTCATAATTGAGGCTGCGTGTCCCGTCCGCATTGCGCGTCGTGATGGAAAACCGGTTCCAGGGCCGGCTGGGGTCGCCGTGCCGGCGGCTGAAGGTGAGGGGAAGATATTCGCGGCAAACGCGTTCGAGTTGTGGATCGCCGGCTTCGCCCGCCGCCGCCACCATGCGTCCATAAAGAACCTTCCGGGGCAGGCGACGGAAAAACGCAGCCTGACGCGCGGCGATTTCCCGGTTCGCGTTTTGCACGAAGGCCAGCAGATCGCAGGTGTCCAGCGTGTAACCGTCGTTGAACACGCCGCCCCGCATGATGTTGAACAGCGTGTTGCTGTAATGGCGGGCACAGCCCAACGAGCGGGCGGTTTGCTGCAAGCCGTCCGCGCCGGAGACGATGCGCCGCAATTCCTCCGTGCCGCGTTGCACGTCGTCCAGAACCAGCCGCCGCAGGCGGGCCGGCTTCCGGAGCAGTTGATTAAGCCGGGCGACATCCGACGGGCCCTGGTTGACATCGGCCACGACCAGCCAGTCCGCGGTTTGTCCTCGGCGCAATTCCACTTCGGCCTGAACGAAATAGGCTCCGCGCTCGGCGCGAACCTCCGTTTCCGGGCGCAGGGGTTGGCCGGCGCGGAAGCAATCCAACTGCAGCGCGGAAAGCAGGATGAGCTGGCGCTGGAGACCGATGGACCACGCGACCGTGGTTCGCAGGGCTTCGGCCGGCTCGGGACGGTCAACCGGGATGGCGCTGAGACGGAACAGGCCGAGCCCGGTGCCGGGGATGAGTTCGCTCTTTTTGTAGGCGTCGAGCAGCGTGCTGTATTCGAGGTTGAACTGGCTGCTGACGCCGCAGGGCATCAGATTCTGGATTCCGTCCAGCAGCTCAATCCGGGTGCTCGCCGGGCCGGAATAGCCCAGCCAGGCGCGGCGGACGAAGCCGAATTGCTGGCTGTTGAACCATCCATAACGGAAGTTCAACGCGAGGTCTTCATTGATTTCCTCAAAAATCAGCTGGTTGCCCCAGAAGTTTTTGTAGAGATTCCGGCGGACGCGGTAAATTCCATTGCCCCGGTCGGAAAACGGCTCCCAAAGATGATTCCGGCCCCGGTTGCGGACGCGCAGCAGCGTCTTGCTGCCGGTCACGTCCGCCATGTCCCGAAGCTTGTCGTCCGTGTAGTAGGGAAAGAGCGCGAGATTGGCGTCCCGGCGCCCGGCGGACAGGCCGCCATGACTGGAAATGAACAGCCAATGGTCGGCGTCGCTGACGACCGTCATGAAAAACGGCCGCATCCGGTCATAGTTGGCAATCTGGTAGAAGTCCTCGCCGTCCAGCGTGACCCGCTGTCCATGCACGGGACTGCGGTTGGTGCGGAGCGGGTTTTTACCCAGGTACAATTGCGGTTCCATGCGGATGGTAATGCGTTCGCTCCTCAACGGCCTTGCTCCCGTCGGGCATCGAGATCCGATTTCATCCGGTCAGTGACCTTCGAATCGATCGTGTAGAAGAACATGAACACCGCGCAGGACATGTAGAGCACTCCGGGAATGACCGAGACCAGCAGCTTGATGCCGTGGATGGAGGTTTCGGTCTGGGCGGCGTTGGGGACGTAGTTGTAAACCGTCAAAATCCAGCCAGCGATCGCGGCGCCAATGCCCCACCCGGCCTTCTGCGCAAAAGTCGCGGCGGAAAAATACAAACCCGTCGCGCGCCGGCCCGTCTTCCATTCCGAATAATCCGAGGAGTCGGCGATCATCGTCCACAGGAGCGGCACCGCCGGGGCATAAGCCATTTTGGCCAGAATGTTCAGCACGTAGATGGTGACGATGTTTTTCTCGCCGGGCAGATACAGGCCGATGAAAAAAAGGCCGGAAACGAGCGAACTGGCGATGAAGACGTTGCGGTTGCCGAACGCCTTGGCCAGGGGCTTGGCCAGCGGCAACGCGACAATCAGCGCAATCGTGCCGATGACGTTGAACAATTGAACACTGTCTTCCTTGCCGATATAGTACTTAAAATAATAGACAATCGCCGCGTTCTGGATGGCAAACATCACGAAGGAAACGATGCCCACAATGGCCAGGATGATCCAAGGCGGGTTCTTGAACAGACCCTTAATGTCCCCTTTTATCGAGCCTTCCAGTGATTTTAGCGGCTGCACCCTTTCTTTGGTCGTCATGAAGGTGATGAAGAAGAAGACCACGCTCAGGCAGCCAAACAGGATCAAGGTGTGTTGATAGCCCATCGCCTCATTGCCGCCTCCAAAATATTTTGCGAGCGTCAACGGCAATCCGGTCGCCACAAGTTGGCCGACAAAGGCGCAAATGAACCGATACTGGTTGACACCCACGCGCTCATAGGTGTCCGAGGTCATCACCGCCGCCAGGGAAGAATAGGGTATATTAACCGCCGCGTAGGCGGTCATGAGCAGCATGTAGGTGGCGCAAGCGTAAATAATTTTGCCCGTCACCCCAAAATCAGGGGTGGTAAAGGTGAGAACCGCCAAGACGGCATAGGGAATGGCCCCAAACAAAATATAAGGCCGGAATTTGCCCCAGCGGGTTTGCGTGCGGTCCGAGATGATGCCGATGACCGGGTCAATCCCCATGTCCCAGAAGCGGGCGATCAGCATGATGGTGCCGGCCACTGCCGCAGGGATCTTGTAAACGTCAGTGTAAAAAATAAGCAGCCAGAAACCCACCATGTCCCAGACAAAATGCGAAGCCGTGTCGCCCAGGCCGTAACCGAGTTTCTCCTTGAAGGTCAGCAGGCCGGGAATTTCTTTGTGTTTGTACACCCTGGCGGCGGCAGACAGGTCTGCAACGGGAGAAGCTTGTTCAATAGAGTTCATTTAATGGGCCGAACTGGTTAAAGGTTGGCCAATGTTGGCGGCAGCTTGCGGATTCATGGCCGAATCGTCCACATGGAACGGAATGTTTGCATGGGCCGCGTGCCCTTGGCCATCCAAAACATAAACAAACAGGCGGTAGGCCCCGGCCTGATTCGGGGCTTGCAGGGAAATCTCGCTGCGCCCGGGCGCGGCAATCAAACCCGGGACCGGTGCCGGCTTCGACTCGGCGTCGCCGCCAACCTTGGTTTCGGCGCTTTCAGCCATCACCTCCCAACGGTAGGTGAGCGCGTCGTGGTCGGGATCACTGGCCGCCACTTTGGCGGCGTAAGTTTGCCCGGCATGCAGCCGGACGTTTTGCGAGGCGGTTTTCCCGTCCAGCCACGCTCCTTCCAGGCGAGGACTGCGGTTGGTGGGCCAGGCGCCCGTCCAGAGATAATGCATGACGTCCACCGGTGCCGTTTCCTCCCCGGAACTCAGGAACATGCCATACCAGGTGGGCGTGCGTTCCTGCTTGTTGCCCCAGAGAAATACGAAGGAGCCGAGACAGAATTTTTGGTCCGGCTCGATGACGGCCCGGAAGCGCTTTTCATAAAGGTCCGCCTTCGTGGTGCTGTCATTTTCAATTGGCGCGCCCCACGCCGTCTTGCCGCACTCCCAGTGGCCCGTCGCACCCCATTCCGTGACGAGGTAAGGCTTGTCCCAGGACGCTGCGCGCAGGTATTTCGGAAGGTTGATGATGTCGCTATACATCTGGAAGGAGATGAAATCCAGATCGGGCGCGCGGGTTTTGACCAGGTTTACCGTCTCCGGCTTGAAGCCGGCCAGTGTTGTGGTGGTCGGGTGGTTGGGATCCAGTTCGTGGATCATCCTGGAGAGGTCATTGACGGCGTCCCACACCTTCGGGTTCTTCTCCATATTCAGTTCATTGCCGATGACCCAGAGGAGCAGCGCAGGATGGTTTCGGTATTGCAGAACCTGGGATTTCAGCAATTCAAACTGTTTTGCCACGGCGTTGGTGTTGTCGTAGTCAAAGCCGCGGCGTTCGTGATCCACGTCCAGTCCCATCGCGACATACAGGCCGTTGCTGAGCGCCCGATCCAGAACCTGCTGGCCGGTGTCACGGCCATTTTCAGTGCTCCAGGTACGAAAGGAATTGCCGCCGTGTTCCTTGAGTTTCTCCGGCGAACCAAATTCAATGCCCGCGCCCTTGATGTAAAACGGCTGGTGATTCACATAAAGCTGCCAGCGGCCGTCCACCTGGCGGACCTCCACCTTCGCCGGGCCGGCGACCTTGACGGTTTCCTGAGCCAGACACCCACCGGCAGCAAGGATGCCGGTCAAAAACGCCAGCGGCCAAATTATTGAGAATTTCTTGTGCTGAGCCATAAATTTCATTCGTTTGGCCGCCGTTCCTGGCGCACCAGAATGTGTTCCAGTTCTTCCAGCGATTTTCCCTTGGTTTCAGGGATCGCGAAAATCACAAAAGCCAGCGCCGCCAGCGCCAGCAGGCCGTAGCCGAGAAACGTGCCGGACACTCCGAAGTTCGACAGTTCCCAGGGAAAAATCATCGTGACGGTTGCGCTCACGACCGAGTTCCAGAAGCCGACCACGGAGATCGCCGCGCCGCGGTAGGCGTTGGGGAAAATCTCTGACAGCAGCACCCACATCACCGGCCCCAATGAAATGGCAAACGATGCGACAAATCCGATGATGGCGAAAAGGACGAGCGAAGCGTGGATGTTCAACCCGGCGGTGGCCAGCGAGTCGTGGAAGGGAGCCAGCCGTCCTGCGCCCACCTTGCCATCCAGGTCGGCAAGGAATTCCTTGTCGGTGGCGAAAGTGTTCCGCTCCACTTTTTGCAGGTCGCGGATCAGGTCGTCCGGCACCTGGCTGGAGCGGAGAACGGCAAAGGATTTATCTGTCAGTTGATAGTTGGAATTGTGGAAGGCCCCGGCGCAGGTCAGCAATGACGCCGCCATGCCGGCGGCTCCGATCACCAGCAGCGGCTTGCGTCCCAGCCGGTCAATCCACTTGATGGCCACGAACGTCATGCCCAGGTTGACCAGCCCCACGATCACGGCCTGCTTGAACGCCGCGTTCGTGCCGCCGCCCGCCTGCGAAAAAATCGTCGGGAGATAATAGAAAATCGCGTTGATGCCCGTGATCTGCTGGAAGAACGCGATCGTCAGGGCGATCAACATCACGAACCGCATCTTCCGGCTGAACAGCGCGCTCGCGCCGACGCCGGCGACGTGTTCCGCCGCGTTTTGGCGGATGCGGCGCAATTCCTCAGCCGCGTGTGCCGCGCCGGCCACCTTCGTGAAAATGTCCAGCGCCTCGCCTTCGCGACCCTTGACGAACAGCCAGCGCGGACTTTCGGGGACGAAAAACAGCAGGACAAAATACAACGCCGCCGGAATGGCCTCCACCCCCAGCATCCAGCGCCAGCAGTTTTCCCCGAGGCCCAGCAGGAAGTAGTTGGAAAAGAACGAGGCCGAGATGCCAATGACGATCATCAACTGGTTGAACGAAACCAGGCTGCCGCGCAGGGCGGACGGCGAGATTTCCGCGATGTAAACCGGCGCGATGAGGATGGCGCCGCCGACCGCGATGCCGCCGAGAATCCGCGACAGCACGAAGACGGTGAAATTCGTCGTGGTGGCCGAAAGCAGTGCCGAAACGGTGAAAAACAACGCCGTCAGCATCAAGATTTTTTTCCGGCCAAAGGCGTCGCTCAAAAAGCCGGCCAGCGCGTTTCCGCCCAGCGCGCCCCAGCCGAGGCAGCTCACCGCCCAGCCGAGTTTCAGGTCGCCGTTGGTGCCGGTGAGCGTGAAATAGTTTTTGATGAACGGCACGGCCCCGGAAATCACCGTGGCGTCAAATCCCAGAAGAAATCCGCCCACCGCCACAATCAGGGCCACGGACACGGTGAAAAATCTGCCATTTTTCATTTTTAAATAATTCCTCTGGCACCCTGACTTTTGCCGCCGTTGCAATTTTGCCGGGCGGGCGGAAGCCGGCAAATTTCAATCACCATCCGGCCGATTTTTTCATCCAAAGTCATTTTCAAAGGCAACGTCTCCACTTTTATGCTACTTTTGGGAAAACCCTGTGTTGTAGTGAAAAAAGACACAAAAAAAGTCCAAATAACACGCGAAAACCGGGAAATAAACGCCAGTATTCGCTAGGGAATAAAGAACTTGTAACAAAAGTGTAATATATTTGTTGACATGTCATTTTACATGTAATATAAGTGTGAACAATTCAGCACTTTTTATCGCATAAAGTTGTTAACGTCAATAAATATATTACAAAATACGATGAAAAGTCAGTTAAAAAAATAATTGGAACCAGCTAAAATTATGAAGTCACTCAGCAAAAACCTAGTCCTGACAAGCCTGACCCTTTTCGCTCTTCTGAGCGGAGTTGTTCAGGGCAATTCACAAGTTTCACTCCTGGTTGATCCCACGCAAAATTGGATTGGCTACGTGAACGTGTTCGACCTTCCCTCAAACGGCGGAGGTTATGAATTCGGCAGCCCATGGGGCATAGGCGCGCTGACCGCATACTACGATGTGGCCTCTGCGCCCTACAACACGGTTACACTCATTGCGAACACAAACAACTACAATCCAACCGATCCCTACTGGGTCAATCCTGACGGCAGCGGCAACAAAACTGTGGATGCCAGCTACTATGTGCAAAACGACACCCTGGCCGGGCAAACATTGACTTTTAGCGGCAATTGTTTGAACAACTCATTCATGAGTCCCTATACATCGACTGTTTTTATCAAGGAATTCAGCCAAAGTTACAGCTTGCTCAAATCCGCGGTTGCGACTGCTGTCAGTGGCCAGCCTTTTAGCATCAGTTTGGCAACCGATGCCGGGACTCACATTCAGTATGGGTTTGAAACGATTGGTCCCGATGCAAAGCCAGCCACCGTCTATAGTTTGGGCGATGCCGTTTATCAAGTACAGTATCCAGCCATACTGCTTTCCCCGCTAAGCGGTCAGGCAGCGATTGTTGGACAAAACGTTACATTTACTGAAACGCCCACGGGCGGCGCGCCGTTTACATATCAATGGACGTTAAACGGTGTTAATCTTGTCAATAGCGGCCACATTTCCGGCGCCAAGACCGGTGTTTTGACGATTAATAATGTGTCATTGGCAGATGTCGGCACGTATGCTGTAAA
Organism: Limisphaerales bacterium; assembly: GCA_052145735.1. Lineage (GTDB taxonomy): Bacteria > Verrucomicrobiota > Verrucomicrobiia > Limisphaerales > UBA11358 > UBA11358. The sequence goes on along the minus strand of JBKQOA010000161.1, from coordinate 5,728 downwards.
TGTGACAAACAGTGAAGCTGCCTCAGGTTCGGCGAGTGCGCAGTTGGTTTTGATCCCGTTGGCGCAGGCCCAGACCAATCTGGTCATCGATCCCGGTTTTGAAAACAATATGTTTGTAGCCGATCCGACCACGGGCTGGTACAACTACGGTAATGCAAGCTTCGCCAACACCAGTGGTTATTACTTTGATTCGCCCAGTCTTGTTCCCGATGTAACCGTCGTTGACGGCACCAACTGTCTTGAAATTGCCAGCGGCGGCCAAAACAGTTACACGGGCGTATTTCAAGATCGGCCTGCATTGCCAGGACAAATCTATTCCGCCAGTGCCTGGTTTCTGACACCGCCCACGTATACAGGCGATTCGATTTATGGGAATACCACCTGTAATCTCCAGGTGCAATTCAAAGATGCGGGAGGGAATCTTATTTGTGATTATGAATCAACCCCGTTTGATACAAGCTATCCTCCCGGCACTTGGATCAATTTCCCGGTCACCAACAAGTATGCTGCTGACTATGTCACTTTGCTCAGCACCGCTACCAACATCGTTGCGCCGCCTGGCACCGCCTCGATGCGAATTCAGCCGGGCTATCACACCCCGAACGACCTCATCAGCGGTGGCGACATGTATGTTGACGGTGTGGTCGTGAAATTGCTGGCGCCGGCGGTCACAGCGACAGTAAGCGGGTCCAATATCAACCTGTCGTTTGCGACGGTGTATGGCTTGACCTATAATGTTTATCGGAAAAACAATCTGACCGACGCCACGTGGACATTGCTCACCGCGGTCACCGGCGATGGCACGGTGAAAACCGTGTCCGATACAACGTCGTTGGCCAGCCGGTTTTATATCGTCAATACGCAATAATTGGGTGCTCGACTGCGTCCTGAAGGCCGGCGTTTTAGTCGGCAACCGGCCTTCAGGACAAATTAAGCGAATGAAAAGGCAATTGCATTTCAATCAATGCCAGGGTGGTGGCCAAGAACCCGACACCCGTTCAGGTCTTCCCGTCAATCCCGTCAAAGCCGACAATGGGTTCACGTTGATCGAGCTTCTGGTGGTCATCGCCATCATTGCGATTCTTGCGGCCATGCTGCTTCCCGCACTGGCCGGTGCCAAGGCCAAGGCCCAAGGCATCGGTTGCAGGACCAATCTCAAGCAATTCCAGATGGGGTGGACGATGTATGCCAATGATAATCAGGATAATCTGGTGCATGTGACCGGAATTCAAGCGCTGGTTACGGATGCTACTGACCCAAGCGCACAACCGGGAGGCCCGAAGAGTTCATGGGTTTTGGGAACCGTGGATACCCTGGCGTCAGGGACGAATACCGCATTGCTCCAGGCGGGATTAATCTATACTTACATCAATAACCTGCGCGTCTATAAATGTCCCGGTGACAATACCAGTGTAAAGCCGCAGTTGCAAGGCCTGGACACGGTTCGCAGTTATTCCATGAACTGCTGGATGAATCCCGGTCAGACCCCGGATGAATGCTGGAACACGACCATGAACTACACCGGCCCGCCGCGACTGCAGGTCGTATATCGCAAGCTGGGGGCCATTCTTACTCCCAGTGACCGCTGGGTTCTTCTGGATGAAAACCCCTACAGTATCAACGACGGTTTCTTTGTCACCGACCTCGCCAACATACATTATTGGTTTGATATTCCCGCCAGTTATCACAACGGAGCGTGCGACTTTTCATTCGCCGACGGTCACGCGGAAGAACACAGATGGCATGACGGAAACGTGTTGAACTACAAGGTTACGGGGGTTAACAACAACCAGACGCCGGTGGATACCAGCACCGGCGACTTGACCTGGTTGCAGCAGAGAGCCACACAAAAGCAATAGGAGACCATCTCCGGCTTTTTCAACCAAAACACAACGCAAAACAACCATGAATTTGACCAAAGCCTTCGGTGGCATCAGCGAAAACCCATTTCGAGGGACCCGTCATTGGGCAAGCTTGAATTTTTTTCTTTACATGCAGAAACTTATGTAGTAAAAATGACGACACCTAAGTAAACATCAGAAAAATCAACAAAAACCAGCATTATGAAATACCTAATCAGAACCATTGCCGTCTGCGCCGTTCTTGGCGCAACCATCAACCTCAACGCACAAACGACAGTCGGAGTCGATCCCAGCGCGGCTTGGATTGGCTATATGAACGTTTTCGACCTGCCATCGAATGGTGGGGGCTATGAATTCGGATCAACGTGGGGAACGGCTGACCTCAATGCCACTTTTTCCGGACCAACACTGACTTTGACCCCCAACACGAGCATTGATCGGGATGTCCCGCTCGACACGTATTGGTGGCAGGATGCCAGCGGAACCAGTCCGGGCAACAAAACCATGGATGCCAGCATGTATGTACAAAATGACGCCTTGGCAGGTCAAACTGTCACATTTACAGGTGATGTGCTGCAAAATACTTTGGTTTCTCCTTACACCTCCGTTGCGTTCATCAAAGACTTCAACGCCGGTTACGGGCTTGTGGCTTCGATTACCGTGGCCTTGACTCCCGGAGTTTTCAGCTTCTCGCTTGCAACCACTCCGGGCGACCACATTCAATATGGTTTTGAAACCATCGGACCGGATGCGAGATTGGCCACCATCGCAACTCTGGGCAACGCGGAGATTATCGCGGTGCCGGAACCCTCGACCATCGCCCTGGCCGGGTTGGGCGGCGCGCTCGTGCTCTCGCTCATTCGTCGGCGGAATTAATGGTTCACCTTTCTGCAGATTCCACAAGGCCATCTGTACCAAAAGTCAGATGGCCTTTTGATTTGCCGGCAAGTGGTACAGCCGTTCATTGAAACGATTCTTTTCATGCAACCGAGCCGCAGCCCATTTCAGATGTTTTGGGGAGCCGACCTTCACCGGGCAGGCGGCCGGTTCCTTGGCGCCTGCCTGCTGGCGGTGGGGGCAATGAACCGTCGTGACCAACTGGAGCAACTGGGCGCGTGCCATTTGCCATTGGCTTCGTAGTGATTCACATATGAAACCAAGTTCGAAGAACAACATAAAGCGGGTGATTCAGCATTTGCTGCTGGCACTGATTCTATCAACTCCAGTGTTGTGTGATGCCGCCTGGCAACTGGTATGGTCGGACGAATTCAACCAGCCGGACGGCAGTTCGCCTGATCCCACCAAATGGGGTTACGACATCGGCAACGGCGGCTGGGGCAACGCCGAACTGGAGTATTACACCTCGCGCACCAACAACGCCCGCATCGTGGGAGGACAACTGGTCATCGAAGCCGACCAGGAGAGCTACGGCAGCAGCAGCTATACCTCGACCCGGCTGCTGACCCAGGGCAAATGGTCATGGGCCTACGGCCGCATGGAGGCCCGCATCAAAATCCCGCGCGGCCAGGGAATCTGGCCCGCTTTCTGGATGCTGGGCACAAACATCAATTCGGTCGGCTGGCCCGCCTGCGGCGAGATTGACATCATGGAGAACATCGGCAAAACCAGCGATCAGGGCACCGCTCACGGCACGATTCACGGCCCGCAGTCCGGCGGGGATTACAACGGCGGCGCCGGGGTGGGCGGAACCTATACGCTGCCGGGCGGAGCGGCTCTCGCCGACGACTTTCACATTTACGCCGTGGAGTGGACGACCAACCAAATCCAATGGTTCGTGGATACGAACCTGTATTTCACGGCCACGCCGTCCAGACTGCCCGGTGGCGCAACCTGGGTCTTCACGCAGCCGCAATTCCTGGTGCTCAACGTCGCCGTCGGCGGCAACTGGCCCGGCAATCCGGATGCAACCACGGTGTTTCCCCAACAAATGCTGGTGGATTATGTCCGGGTTTACAGTTATGTGGCCGCCGCGCCGAGTCCGATTGCGGTGGCCATCAAGCCGGGGGCACAAGTCAATTGGCCCACGACGGCCGGCACGATGTGGACCTTGCAGTCTGCCCCAAGCGGCAATGCCTGGTCAAACCTGCTCGGACCGACGGCAGGCGATGGCACGACGAACACCTTGTTCGATCCGCTGTGGCCGGCGCAACACGCGCAATACCAGGTTTTGCAGGTCTCTTCCGGCACGGGCAACATCGTCGCGAACCCCGGATTTGAAACCGGCAGCGGTTTGAGCGTCAGCAATTGGTCAACCAGCGGCAGCCAGCCTCCCGTGCGTATCAGCACCAGTTCCCATGGCGGACAGTTCAGCCTGTCGTTGGCGGTCACCAATCCCGCCTCGTCCCCGAACAATTCAGAGATCGACCAAAACGTGGTGAACCAGGGCGGTTCTCCGGTGGTTCCGGGTCAGACCTACAGTTTCTCCTTCTGGGCCCGGCAGGTGAACTCCGGCGTCAGCCTGGTGCAAAACTACCGGGTCATGTGGCTCAACAGCAGCGGCAGCGATATCGGGGATACCGGCTGGATCGGCTTCACCGGTGGCAATGGAGCGTGGACGCAAATCAGCACCAATAAACTGGTCGCCCCGGCCAACGCCGTCAACGCTCAGATCACCATCTACGCCACCACTGGCTCGGTTGCCCAAGGCTATGGCGATGTGCTGATCGACGACGTTTCTTTGTTTTACGCCACTTCAGGTCAGACCAACGTGCTTTCCCCCGTGGTGCAACCCGCCGTCCAAGTGAGCTGGCCCTCGACAAGCGGAAACCTTTATGATGCCCAATGGACGGGAAGTTCGGGTGGCAACAACTGGTCGAATCTGGTTTCCTCGGTGGCCGGCAATGGCAGCACGAACACGGTTTCAGACGTGATTTCCACGAACCTGTCCCGTTTCTACCGCGTGGTGGAGCTTCCTTGAAATGCGAATGGCAAAATATGCATCAAGGCTCAAATCGCTGATGCTCGTCGTCGTGCGTGTTATTGGCGTGCCGGCCTGTGGCGACAATCCGCAGCAGGCGTTCAGCGAGTGAATTCCCACCGTCGAAAGGGATAAAAGTGAGGCGCAGCAACGCGGCACGAATGCAGCATGGATTCAGGTCGGCTTTTACTTTTACGCGGAAACCTGCTATCTAGTACCAAGCATGTCACTGTTATCACCCAGAAGCAGCCGTTGGGACAGGGGTTTGCTTTTCCTGGTTTGTTGTTTGGGTGCGCGGCTGTTCGCGGCTGAAGACCTCTCCTCCACCAACCCGATTCTAACGGCGGAGGCGGTTCGCAGCCTGACCGCCGAGCAGGCGGATCGTCATTACCCGGTGAAATTGCGCGGGGTGGTGACTTTTTTCGAAGAGAGTCTTTTCAGCCACATCGTTCAGGACGAAACCGCAGGGATTTACCTGCAATCAACCAATTTGCCGCCCTTGGTGGCCGGTCAGCTCGTGGACGTTGAAGGCGTAACCAGCTCCGGCGAATATGCGCCGGTGGTGATACCCTCCAGCATTAAAATACTCGGTGAAGGTACCTTTCCCCGGGCGAAACCCGTTTCCTATGCCCAGTTGATCAGCGGCGAGGAAGACAGCCAGTTTGTCGAAATCCAGGGCATTGTTCGCGCCGTTGATTTTGATGAAAAGACAAAAAGCTACTCCATCGAAATCGAGGCCGGCGGCGGGCGATTGACCGTGCAGGCGGCGCAATTACCCGTGGAACGGCGCGATGTTCTGGTGGACAGCACGGTCCAAATTCGCGGGGTGTGCGTCAGCCGTTTCAATTCCCAACGACAGTTGTTTGACATCCGCCTTTTGGTGCCGCATCCGGAGGATTTGATGTTGGAATCTCCCGCGCCGGACAAT
>JBKQOA010000160.1:0-7564 GCA_052145735.1 Limisphaerales bacterium | reverse complement strand
GGAGGTTTGACGATTGCGTCTGATTTGCGATGGAAAATCAGAAATATTTGGTCATGTTCAAGATAAGGTCTACCCGGCAACCAGCCAATATCGCGAATTTCTTCCGAGGCATCAAATACCTTAACCTGGTCGTAGTTTTCCTGCTGCGGGCCAAGCTGAACGAGGCTTTCGGTCTCAATTTCCGCCGGGCGCAAGACCAACCAGTCCGCCGGTTTGGGTTCGAGGAAGACCTGGTTTTCCCTGGAAGGGCCAAGTCGCTTGCGGACCTCGACCACTTCTTTCGAAGCCAAGCCGAGATGGTCGAGCATCTTCAATCCGGAAAAATAGCCAATGTAACCCAGCGGTTCAAGCAGCAGGTAGCGTCGCAAGTTGCCACGGAGCACGGATTGTCCTCAATCCGCAGCGGCTGGACGTGGCGTAAATGCTGCGAGTTGGGACAACTCGCGCTCCGACTTTGGCCTTAATCCACAGGAAATCCTCCGGCTGTGCCGGAGGACTCCCGAAGTTTGACAGCTCCGGGAGTCGTTTGTGAGGCTGGCTTTCGTGAACCGGTGAAAGTTTACGAAAGGAACAGACCATGCAAACGTATGAAAGTCTGAAGCCCCCGACGTGGGAATGCAAATATCATGTTGTGTGCATACCGAAATGCCGGCGGAAGGTGTTGTATCAGGGAATCCGGCGTGAGTTGGGGGCGGTGTTCCGCAGTTTGGCGGAGCAGTGGGAAAGCAGAGTGGAAGAGGGGCATTTGCTGCCCGATCATGTGCATATGCTGTTGAGCGTGCCGCCGAAGTATTCGGTGTCGAACGTGATGGGGTTCATCAAGGGGAAAAGCGCGATTCATATTGCGCGGGTGTATGCCGGTCGACGAAGAAACTTTGTTGGCCAGCATTTTTGGGCAAGAGGATATGGGGTATCAACGGTCGGCAAAAACGAGGCTGCCGTGCGTCAGTATATCCAAGACCAGGAAAAAGAAGATAAACGCCTCGCACAACTGGAACTGGTGGCGCTTTGAGCGCCTCCTGTTTTTAACCGCGTTGAGCGGTTCACGCTATCTCAAGCCTCCGGCTTTGCCGGAGGTCGCTGACAATTCAAATTAGGACGCTATCAACCTGCAATTACATTTTCCGCAGCAGGATTTTCGCCTTCCACACCCACACGCGGTCGCGCTTGCGCTGGAAGGCCGGGGCATGCACGTCATCGGCCACCACGTCCCGTAATTCCGTCCGCGCCAGGTCCGGCTTATTTTTGGCAAGGTACAGTTCGGCCAGTTGCACCTTGGCCCGCGGATAGGTGTGGTAGGCCGTCACCTGTTGCCACACCGGGAGTGCCGCATCGGTTTCGCCCAGCGCAGACAGGGTTTCGGCGAGCGCCATCATCGTGTAGCCGTAGTCGTGGTTCGGATTCTGGGCGATGACACCTTCGAGCAACGGGCGTGCTTCGGCGGCGCGTTTCTGGCGGAGCAGGCATTGGCCGAGATGCGCGCGGGTGCCAATGTCCTGGGGGTCGCGTTCCAACGCCGCGCGGTAACAGGCTGCAGCTTTGTCCAATTTGCCCTGCTGGAAGTAGATGTCGCCGAGTTGCGAGTGGTGATGCGCCTTGTCGAGATGATGGATTTGCGCCTGCAATTCCCGGATGCGGCGGCGGTCGTGTGCGCCCGGCAGTTCAAATCCCTGCGTGGCCGACGGCGCGGCGCGATAAACGTAAAAATAATACAAGACGGAGGACAATCCCCAACCCAGGACAATGAACAGCGCCCAGATCCATTCACGCTGGCGGATGGCATCAATCAGCATCCAGATTTGAAAAACAGACACCGCCAGCCAGAAAGGGCTGGTCAGAAGAAAATTCCAATCCGCAAAGTTGGTGAGCAACGAGGCGAACATGGCTTTGAGGTTAGGCGCGCGGGCAAAGGGAGGCAATCAAACTGTGGCCCGGCGATCCCGGCGGCGAGGTGCCCGAAAATTGCCCGCTTGTTTTCGGCGTGGTTCCCGTATAATTATCTGCAGCACCGGCGGCCATGAATCCGACCATCGTCATTATGCCGACTTACAATGAGCGGGAAAATCTCCCGCGCATGGCCGAGCGCCTTTTGAACCTGCCGGTGCCGGTGGACCTGCTGGTGGTGGACGACAACTCACCGGACGGCACGGGCAAGATGGCCGATGAACTGGCGGCGAAACATCCGGAAATCCACGTCCTGCACCGCGGAGAAAAGAACGGCCTGGGGCGCGCCTACATTGCCGGATTCAAATGGGCGCTGGAGCACAATTACGAATTCATCTTTGAGATGGACGGCGATTTTTCGCATAACCCGGACGACGTGCCGATGTTCATCGAAGCCACCAAGAATGCCGACCTCGTGCTCGGCTCGCGTTACCGGGGCGGCATCCGGGTCATCAACTGGCCGCTCCGGCGCCTCATGTTGAGCCGCAGCGCGGGCAAGTACGTGCAGTTTGTCACCGGCATGCCGTTTACCGACCCGACGGGCGGTTACAAATGTTTCCGCCGCCGCGCGCTGGAGGCGCTCAACCTCGAGGCCGTCCAGTCGAATGGCTACAGCTTTCAGATTGAGATGACGCACAAGCTCTGGCGGCAGGGATTCCGGATTGTCGAAGTCCCGATCATTTTCACCGACCGGGCGGAAGGCCACTCCAAAATGTCCGGTCACATCGTCTGGGAAGCGCTCTGGATGGTCTGGAAGCTGTGGTGGCAAAACGGCCTGCGCCGGCGCCCGCACAAACGCTGAGCAAACATTTGCCAAAGCCGCCGCATCAGCTAAATTGACGGGCATGATTAGCCTGATCGTCGGTACCAATCGGCCCGGCAGCAACGCGCGCAAGGTCGCCACGCAGATCGAGGAGTTTTACGCCGAATTGAAAGTTCCGCTGCGGATGCTTGACCTCGCCCAATTGCCGCCGGAAATCTTTTCCCCCGGTTCCTACGCAGAAAAACCAAAGGGATTTCAACCGTTCGCCGAGGCCGTTTTGCAATCCGCCGGGCTGCACGTGGTCACGCCTGAATACAACGGCGGCATTCCGGGCGTTTTGAAGTATTTCATTGATATGCTGAAATTCCCGGAGAGTTTCGAGCACCGTCCCGTGTGTTTCACCGGCGTGGCGGCGGGAATCTGGGGCGCGCTGCGGCCGGTCGAGCAGCTCCAGCAAATCTTCGGCTACCGCAACGCCTACCTTTACCCCGAGCGCGTCTTCCTGCCACAAATCCACAATCTGCTCGACGAATCGGGCCGGCTCAAGGACGCTGAATTGCTGGGGCGTTTGCAAGCCCAGGCCAATGGCTTCACCGATTTTGTCGAACGCCTGAAAAACGTGAAATTGCGCGGGGCCGGGCGGTAAGCTGGATTCCGCGGACGCAAAACAAAAAGGAAACTTCGCCATGAAAACATATTGTTTCGCCAGCCTGCTTGTCACCGGAACCATCCTTTTTTCCGCTACCACCGCCCTGGCCGCCATGCCCAAGGCCGGCGACCCCGCGCCATTGTTCACCGGCCAGGACCAGGATGGCCAGACCGTCAAATTGAAGAGCCTCATCGGCAAAAAGATTGTTCTGCTTTATTTTTATCCCAAGGACAACACGCCGGGTTGCACCCGGGAGGCGTGCGGTTTCCGTGACCGCATGAGCGAACTCCAAAAAGACAACGTCGAAGTCATCGGGGTGAGCTTTGATTCCGCCTCCAGCCACAAACAATTCATCACTGACAACAAATTGAATTTCCGCCTGCTGGCCGACCCGGACGGCAAGATTGTGGACGCCTACGGTGTGCGGGTGGCCGGCAGAAAGATGGCGCGCCGGGTCAGTTTTCTCATCGGCCTCGATGGCAAAATTGTTCATGTGACCGACTCGGGCGATCCGGACAAACATTTCAACGAAATGAAGGACGCCATCGCTGGTTTGAAAAAGAAGTGATTTCCAAATCGCCCTCGTCAAACCCGCCGGGCGCGCGTAAAATGATGCTGTGCAGTCAGGGATGAACAGCGGCTTCGTCGCAAAGGCGCGGAATTTTCTTCAACGCCACTGGCGGCGCGCGCTGCGCTGGCGCGAAAAACTGGTCCTCAAAGAGGAGGCCTTCCACCTGGTGCTGGCCGGCATCGTCGGCGTCATCGGCGGCGTGGTGAACCTGTTTTTCTTTTACGCCGTTCATCTGATTCAACCGGGTGATCCGGTGGAGGTTGCCGGACGGTTAAACGACTGGGAACGCATCCTGGTTCCGACCTTGGGCGGCCTGGCGGCGGGACTGGTTTTGCATTGGGGCCTGCGGTTCGTCGGGCCGCAAGGTTCCTCCAATTTGCTTGAAGTCGTCGTCGCCGGTGATGGCCGGCTGCCATTTCGCACGGAACTGGTGAAGACGGTTTCGGCGATCATCAGCATCGCCACCGGCGCCTCCATCGGACGCGAAGGCGGCATCACGCAACTGTCGGCAACACTGTCGTCCAAACTCGGCCAATTCGCCCGGTGGCCGCCGTACCGGTTGCGGCTGCTGGTCGGATGCGGCGCGGCGTCAGGCATTGCCGCGGCCTACAACGCGCCGATTGCCGGCGCGGTTTTCTCGGCGTTGATCGTGCTGGGGAATTTCTCGATGAACCTCTTCGCGCCGCTGGTCTTTTCCTCGGTGATCGCCGCCATGGTATCGCGCAGTTTTTTCGGCATTGAGCCATGGTATAAAATCCCGCCGTTTCCCGCCGCCACGCTGCCGCAATTGCCGTGGTTCGTGCTGCTCGGAGTGCTCTGTGGCGTGGTCGGGGCGCTGTTCCTGAAACTGCTGCGCCTCGGCGAGAAACAGTTTCTTCGGCTTCACTGGCCGGTTTATCTCCGGCTGACGGCGGCCGGTTTGCTGGTCGGGGTCATCGCCATCGTCTTTCCGGGCGTTTGCGGTAATGGCTATTCCGTGACCAACGACATTTTACACGAAAAATTCCTGACCGAGGCGAATCCCCTGCTGTGGCTGGCCGGTTTGCTGGTGGCGAAATGGGTGGCGACAGCCGCTACGGTCGGCGCGGGCACGGTGGGCGGGGTGTTCACGCCCACCATGTTCGTGGGGGCCGGCACGGGCGCGCTGTTTGGCGTGGCGCTGCACCAACTCGGCAGCTCCGCCGGCGGCGTGCCGGCTGGGGCGTTCGCGCTGGTGGGCATGGGCGCGGTATTGGCGGCAACCACCCGGTCGCCATTGCTGGCCATGATCATGATTTTTGAATTATCGCTGGATTACTCGCTCGTGCCGCCGTTGATGCTGGCCTGCGTGGTTTCCATCCTGGTGGCGCGGCAATTGCACGAGGAATCAGTCTATACGGACCATCTGCGCATCAAGGGCCTGGCGCTGGGCGCGGAAACCAGCCGGCCCGGTGCCGCCATGGAACAAGCCGTCGGCGACCTTATGCGCGCGCCGGTTCCACCATTGCGCGAGAGCACGCCGCTCCGGGAGATGGCCAACCGCTTTTTGGCCAATTCCAACAATTTTCTGCCGGTCGTGGATGCGCAACAAAGCCTGCTCGGGATGGTGGCGCTGCAGGATTTGAAGGAATTCCTGAACAGCGGGCGCGAAATGGACGCCGTCATCGCCTGCGACGTGATGCGTCCGCCGCCCCCGTGCCTGACTCCGGACCAGCGATTGCTTGACGCGCTGCCGGTGGTGCTGGCCAGTGAACTGCGCAACGTGCCCGTCGTCAACAATCCGGCGGAAAAAAAGCTGGTCGGCGCGGTCGTCCGCGCGGAAATGCTGACGATTTTTTCCGAGGCCATCGCCGCCAAAAGCGATCCCGCCCGGTAAAAAGTCTTTTTTGCGCGAGCGCCGCCTTCTAAGCTGAACGCGTGCCTTTGCAAATCGGCGATCAACTCACCCTGACGATCCAGGACATCGCGTTCGGCGGCGAGGGCGTCGGACGCGCGGACGATTTCGTCATCTTTGTGCCTTTTGTGCTGGCAGGCGAAGTGGTTGAAGCCGGAATCACGGAGGTCAAAAAAAATTTCGCCCGCGCGAAGCTGTTGCGTATCGTGCAGCCGTCGCCGGAACGGGTCGGGCCGGAATGCCGGCACTTCGGCCAATGCGGCGGCTGCCAATATCAACACGCCGCCTACGCCACGCAGTTGCGGTGGAAACACAAACAGGTTGCCGATTTGTTCCAGCGCCTGGGCGGTTTTGACCCGGCGCTGGTCGCGCCGGTCCTTCCCTGTCCCCGGCCCTACGGCTACCGCAACCGGATCATGATTCGCAGCCAGTGGAACAAACCCGAACAAAAACTGAACATCGGGTTTGTGCGCTGGGACTGCGGCCTGGTTGAGGACGTCGTAGAATGCAAAATCGCCGAACCGGCCCTCAACGAGGAAATCCTCCGCGTCCGGCGGCATCCGCCGCCCAAGGGGGGGATCAAAGTCGTGTTGCGCGTGGCGGCGGAGGGATGGGCCGTGCCGGCGGATTCGTTCTTTCAGAACAATTTCTTCCTGCTGCCGCAACTGGTGGAGACCGTGCGCGGGCGGTTGCGCGAGAGCGGCGCGCGTTACCTGATTGACGCCTATTGCGGGGTGGGGTTCTTCAGCGTGGAGATGGCGGAAATGGTGGAGGAATTTGTCGGAGTCGAAGTGGACGTTGCGGCGATCAAGGCGGCGCGGCAAAACGCGGCCGCGCACGGCCGGACCAACGGGCAGTTTCTGGCCGGGCGGACCGAGGATCTCTTGCCCCGCCTGCTGGGACGGTTTGACGCGCGGCAGTCGGCGGTGATCCTGGACCCGCCGCGCACCGGCTGCCCGCCCGAATTGTTGCAAGCACTGCGGAAGGCGGCCCCGCGGCAGATCAGTTACGTCTCCTGCCACCCAGCCACGCTGGCGCGGGACTTGAACGTTTTGTGCGCGGAGAATGTCTTTGAAGTATCGAAGATAGTTCCATTGGATATGTTTCCGCAGACCCAGCACGTCGAATGTGTCGCCGACGCCAGGTGGAGCGCGCCGCCGCGCGAGGGCGCATAAGACTTGCCAACGGGCGGCCCGCCCCTCCAAACTGACGATACCCATGACAGTAGAAGAAACAATCAGATCGCCCCAAAAAAAGCCAATTGCCCTCAGCCCGTGGCTGGTGGCTGCGGCGGCGCTGGTGCTGTTTGGAGTGACTCTCAACCACTGGGTGACGCTGGGTAGCCTGCCGTTGGTGGCGCAAATCACGGGATGGGACTGGCATCCGCTGCCGCTGCGCTGGCGGCCGGAGCCAATGATGCCGCTGTATTATGTCGTGACCTTGCCAGTGCGTCTGCTGCCGGCGGCATGGCAGCCGTTGAGCTTGAACGCGTTCGCGGCCCTCTGCGCGGCCTTGGCGCTGGGTTTGCTGGCGCGCTCCGTGCGGCTGCTGCCGCACGACCGCACGCGGGATCAGCGGCAGCGCGAGCCGGGAGAGTTTGCGTTGCTCTCGATGCGGGCTGCGTTCCTGCCGCCTTTGTTCGCGGTGCTGATGCTGGCGGGACAGCCCGCCTTCTGGCAAAACGCGGTCGCGGCCAGCAATGACATGCTGGACTTGCTGGTTTTCGCGTTCGTGATCGCGTGCCTGCTGCAATATCGGATTTCC
>JBKQOA010000159.1:0-8754 GCA_052145735.1 Limisphaerales bacterium | reverse complement strand
CCACGGCGAGTCGCCCATGCGCGAGACCTTCCACACCAGGTTGATGTTGTCCTTGGTGCGCGTGTAATAAATCTGGTTGCGGGAGGACAGCTTCTTCTTCGGCGTGCGGCGCCAGCGTTCCGGCAGGAAATAATTGAACAGGTCCGGGTCCTTGCCGGCCACCCAGAGCAATCCCCCCGTGCTTTCGGCGCGGCCAAAAATGTAGTCCACACCCAGGACGTTCGTGGCGCGCAGATGCGCCGGCAGCGGCTGGGCGGCGTCCGTGTCGAACCGGCGGGCCATGTGCTTGAGGTAAAGCTGCCGGTTGGCGCTCCGCACCGCCTGCTCATGTTCGGGCGTGCGCTCAAGCAGTTCGTAGTCCACCAGCGCGTAGGCAAACTGGTCGTTGTGATCGCGCAATAACAATCGTTTCGGCTGCGGGCGCAGAATGATGTGCGCCGGTTTCATGTCCACCACCCGGTAGCCTTTCTGCCACAACTCGTGCGTGACCAGGCTGGTGACGCGGGCCAGAAATTCCGCCTGCATCGCGCCTTCAAACCCGAACTTCACCGCCGTCTCCACCGCGTCCAGCCCCTTGATCCAGCCGAACAACACGACGTATTGCCGCAGAATATCAATCTCCACCCCCGGATGCCGGGTCACCTTCGCGCGGATCTTGTCCTCGGACCGTCCGGTCTGCCAGAGCTGCAGGCGGTTGCTCGGCACGTAGATCGCCAGCGGGCGCTGGGTGCGGATGCGGATGCCCGCCGGGCCGGCCTCACCCCGGCGCAATTCCATGAGCAGTGAAAACTCCTCGAACGGGCTGTTGAACTCGGCGTTGATGAACTTGTTCACCGTCAGGGTGTCCATCGGCACCACCTCGCCCACGCGCGACCACTTGACCACCAGATGCAACACCTTGCCGTCCACCGGGCGCGTCGGCACCTTGTAAACCATGCTGGTGCCTTCCAGCCGTTCGCGGTTGGGCTCAAACCACTCGCGGGCATACCAGTTGTGCGGCAGCAGGTTCTTCCAGAACGGCAAACCAAAACGGGTGAGATACAATTCACCACCATCCGCGGTCTTCAAACGGTAATAATCCACGCCCATCAACGACATGGCGTTGCCCGGCGGCAAGTCCGCCGGCAATACCGGCAGTTGCGGCTGAGTTGGAACCGGGGCCGCCGGAGCGGAAGTTTCTGGCGCGGGCGTTGACATCGAGAACGTTGGGAATCGGCTTTTTCTTCGATAACAGCATCCGGCGACGGCTGGCGGGCGTCTCACCGGATTTTGGCGCTTGCTTGACCTCGTTTGCCTTGCGAACGACCGCAACATTGTTTATCGGCCATCCTGACGGTACAGTCATCGCCAGACATGGCTGGGCCAACCGCGGCAAAAACCAAAACCGGGCTCCTCGTTCTCGACAACGTCACGGTTCGATGGAACGAGCGGGCCGCCTTTCCCCGCACCTGCTGGGTGTGGCGGCGCGGCGAGCAATGGGCCATCCTCGGCCCCAACGGCTCGGGCAAGTCGCTGTTCGCCCTCGCCCTGTGCGGCCGGCTGCCGCTGCGGCGCGGGGAAATTCATTATCACTTCGATGCCGCCGGCGAAGGGTCGCCGCCGGATGCGGTTCCGGAACAATCCGTCGCCCTGCTCTCGCCGCAGACGCAGCGCGATCTGGCGGCCGCCGAAAGCTCCTTCTACCAGTCACGCTGGCATGGCGGCATCAGCGAAGGCCGGCGCACGGTGGCACGGTTCCTTTCCCAGTCCAGCGTCGAGGGCCTCAACCCGTTTGAAATCGGCGGACGCAAAGGCAACCCGCGCCGGTTCCATGAAAACCGCCGGCGATTCAGCCGCTGGCTGGGCATCGGGCCGCTGTTCCGGCGGAAACTGGCTGCCCTGTCCAATGGCGAACAACGCAAGGTGCTCCTCGTCCACACCCTGCTGCGGTCACCGCGACTTTTGATTCTGGATGACCCGTTCGGCGGGCTCGACCGGGCCACGCGCGCGCGCCTGAAAACGGTCATCCACCGGTTGATGCGCGCCGGCTGGCCCGTGCTCCTCATCACCAATCGTCCCGACGAACTGCCGCCCCGCACCACCCACCTGCTGCTCGTCCGCGGCCATCGCCTTGTCGCGCAGGGAACCAAACGCGCCCTGCTGAAACATCCGCTGACCCGGGAACTGGCTTCCTCCTCTGCTGCCTCGTCCTCGTCCTCGTTCTCCAAAGATCAAACCCGGAAAGGCCGCCCCGTGCCATTGATCGAATTGAACCACGCCAGCATCCGGTCGGGCAGCCGGCGCATCCTCGACGATGTCACCTGGACACTGCGGCGCGGCGAGAACTGGGCGTTGACCGGGCCGAACGGTTCCGGCAAGACGACGCTGTTGAGCCTGATACAGGGCGACCACCCGCAGGCTTACGCGCTGGACCTGCGGCTTTTCGGCGTGCGGCCGGAAACCACCCGGACGCTCTGGCACCTGCGCCGGCAAATCGGCTGGCTCTCGCCGGAATTCCATCTGCATTATCCGGCGGGCTGGTCGTGCCTGGACGTCGTCTGTTCGGGTTTCTTCAACACCGTCGGCCTTTACGAGCCTTGCACGTCCCGTCAACGCGCCGCCGCCCGCCACGGATTGCGCCGGTTCGGTCTGGCCGGGTGCGCGGATAAATCATTCGGTGAATTGTCCCTCGGCGATCAGCGCCTGGTCCTGCTGGCGCGGGCGGTGATAAAAAAACCGAAGCTGCTGATTCTGGATGAACCCGGTCAGGGACTGGACGCCGCGCATCGTCTTTCTCTCCTCGCCGTCGTGGATCGGCTCGTCGGGCAAACCCGCGCCAGCCTCGTTTTCGTCACGCATCACGCCCGGGAAATTCCCGGGTGCATCACCCACCTCCTGGAATTGAAGTCCGGTCGCGTCCATCAAAACCGCCGGCGGATTTTTTAGCCGGCTTCCACCTTGCAATTTCTTCCGGCATGAGAGCCATCCCACCGGCACAACTCCCCCAAAGGGCGGGCGTTTATTTTTGAAAACAAAACTTTCATTTTATAGGAAACAGGCTTATAATACGGCCAGCGTCGGTTTCCGACGGATTCCCGCCGGTGTTTCAAGGATGACTTTCCGGCGACTCCTGACTTTCTGTCGCGAGCTTCCCTCTTTGTGGAGCGAAGCGCTGGAGCGCGGTTCAATTTAATTATGTCACAACCGAAAATCATTCAGGGCGGGATGGGCGTGGCCGTGTCCGGCTGGACCCTGGCGCGCGCGGTTTCCCGATTGGGCCAGCTCGGCGTCGTTTCCGGGACGGGGCTCGCCATCATCCTGGCCCGCAACCTGCAACTGGGCGACCTCGATGGCCAGTTGCGCCACGCGCTGAACCGGTTCCCCATTCCCGCCATCGCCACCCGCGTGCTGGAGCAATATTATATTCCCGGCGGAAAATCCCCGTCCGCGCCATTCAAACCCGCGCCCATGCCCACGCTGCATCCCGGCGCGGCGCTGGTGGAATTGACGGTGGTGGCCAACTTCGTGGAAGTGTTCCTTGCCAAGGAAGGCCATGGCGGATTGGTCGGAATCAATTTTCTCGAAAAAATCCAGTTGCCCACCCTGCCGTCGCTTTACGGCGCGATGCTCGCCGACGTGGATTACATCCTCATGGGTGCCGGCATACCGCGGGCCATTCCCGGCGCGCTAGACCATCTGGCGGCGGGCGAACCGGCCCAGTTGAAAATCGATGTCGTCGGCGCGCTGCCCGGCGAGGAGTTCCTTTCCACATTCGACCCGCGCGCCTTTTGCAACGGCCCGTTGCCCGCGGTGAAACGCCCGCAATTCCTCGGCATTGTCGCCTCCGTGACGCTCGCCATGACGCTGGCCCGGAAGGCCAGCGGACGCGTGGACGGCTTCATCGTTGAAGGGGACACCGCCGGCGGACACAACGCCCCGCCGCGCGGCACGCTGCAGCTAAATGCCATCGGCGAGCCGGTGTATGGCGAGCGCGATGTCGTTGACCTTGAAAAAATCCGCGAACTGGGCCGGCCGTTCTGGCTGGCCGGGTCGTTTGGGAGGCCGGGCCGGCTGGCCGACGCGTTGCGCCTTGGCGCCGCCGGCGTCCAGGTGGGAACGGCCTTCGCGTTTTGCAACGAATCCGGCCTGCGCCCCGAACTCAAACAACAGGTCCTGCAAATGAGCCGGGCCGGCACGGCGCGGGTTTTCACCGACCCCATCGCTTCGCCCACCGGCTTCCCGTTCAAGGTGGTCCAGATGGAAGGCACGCTCTCCCACGCCGGCCAGTATGCGGCCCGGACGCGCATCTGCGACCTGGGTTATCTCCGGCATCTCTATCGCAAGCCGGACGGCACGCCGGGCTATCGTTGCCCCGCCGAACCGGTGGATGATTTTGTCAAAAAAGGCGGAACGGTTGCCGATGCGCAGGGCCGCAAATGCCTCTGCAACGGACTCGTCGCCAATGTCGGCCTCCCCCAGGTGCGTTCCGGCCTCGAGCAGGAACTGGCCTTGATGACCGCCGGCGATGACGTCGCGAACGTCGCGCAGTTTCTCCAGCCGGGTTGCGACAGCTACACCGCCGCGGACGTCGTGCGTTGTTTGCTGAACGAAACCGCGCCCGTCAATGGAGCCAGGTTTTCAGCAGCGCGTCTCAGCCCGGTGCCCGTGTGACCCTTACGCCGCCGCCTTCGGGACCGGCTCGATGACGCGCATGCGGATGCGTTTGCATTGCGGACAGCGGCCGAAGTTGTAGGAGCGGCCGGCCGCTTTAAGCCGGCCGCCGTATTTTCCCCACGGCTCCGTGAAGTCGCACTTTAAGCAGCGTATCTGCCAGCCGGGCACGCGCTTTTCCGGATCCAGCTTCTTCTTCTTCGCCATTGGAGCGCTTGAACTCATATCGTGGTAATTTCTGCCCATTCTGAATTCTTTGGCGAGCTTTTTCTTCCGCCTCGCGCCCGGGCGCGAAGGGTCATTTTTCCTTCAGCAACGCATCCAGGTCCAACGGACGCGTGAACATCGCCAGTCCGCCATCGGGTGTGCGCGGCCATTGTTCCGGCGGACGGTCCCGGTAAAGCTCCACCCCGTTGTCGTCCGGATCGCGCAAATAAAGCGCCTCGCTCACGCCGTGGTCGGACGCCCCGTCGAGTTCAACCCCCGCCGCCAGCACGCGCCGCAGCGCATCCGCCAGCAACGCGCGGGTCGGATACAGGATGGCGACGTGATACAGACCGGTCGTGCCCGGCGGTGGCGGCGGACCGCCGGCGCTTTCCCAGGTGTTCAAGCCAAGGTGATGATGATAGCCGCCGGCGGAGAGAAACGCCGCCTGCCGGCCAAAACGCTGCGTTACTTCGAACCCCAGCACGTCATGATAGAATTTCAACGCCCGTTCAAGATCGGCCACCTTCAAATGCACATGGCCGATCCTGACCTGGGGATCAATCGGACCGGGATGATTATTCTGAGCCATTTTTTAAATGGGCGTGACTTTTTCAAACCGGCCCCCGGCCCGCAAATTCACGTCGGGCGGTTTCCCGTCCGCGTTCGTAAGCCGAAATCAACCGGTCCCACGCGGCGTTGGCTTCGGCGTCAATCTCCCGGCGCGCCGGATCGGCATCGAACCAGGCCAGGGTGCGGGCAATCCCGTCACGGAATCGCGTGGTGGCGACGAAATCGGGCACGAAGCGTTTGATCTTGGTGTTGTCGAATACGGCGGAGTGCGACTTGTCACCCAGCAGGTTCCCCGTCTCCTCCGGCAGGCAGGCGGTGATGAAGTCGGAGGCGATATGCACCAGCCTGGGTGCCGGAGCCCCGGCGGCCTCGGCGGTGAACGCGTACATCTGGTTCCACGTCAAAACCTCGTCGGACGTGATGTGAAAAGCCTGGCCGATCGCCCCTGGATGGCCGAGCAATCCAACCAATCCCCTGGCAAAGTCGCTGTTGTGAGTGATGGTCCAGAGCGACAGCCCGTCGCCGGGCACAATCACCGGCTTCCCCTGCCGCATCCGATCCACCGCCGTGTAACTCTTGAGCCAGCTGTTCACCGCCAGCGGCACGACGGTGTCTCCATACGTTAACGTCGGACGCACCGTCGTCACCGGAAACGCTTCCTCGCGCAACGCGCGCAGCAGGCGCTCCTCGCAGGCGATCTTGTTCCGCGAATAATCCCAGCAGGGGTTCACCAGCGGGGTGGACTCGGTGATGAGATAATACGTGAGCGGCTTCTGGTAGGCGCTCGCCGAGCTGATGAAAATGTATTGCGCGGTGCGGTCCCGGAAGAGGGAGAGGCGTTGCTCGATTTCCGCCGGGGTGAAGGCGAGGAAGTCCACCACGGCATCCCAGCGCTGGTTGCCAATCGCCGCCGCGGTGGCCGCGGGATCGGCGAGGTCGGCCGTGATTTGATGCGCGCCCGGCAGGGCGGAGCGCCGCGCGCGATTGAGCAGGGTGACGTGAAATCCGCGCGCCACCGCCAGCTGGGTGCAGGCCGTGCTGATGATGCCGGTGCCGCCGAGGAAAAGTATTTTCATGATTGGTCAGGTTTGGTTTTCAATCATCGTCTGTTTGCGAAGCCATTATAACATTGGCATTGCCGCCGTCCCGAAAAAACCGGCAGCCATTCGCAGTCCGTCCGGACTCGCGCCGCAAAGGGAGCGATTTTTTGAGCCCGGACCTTTTGCCGGCGCATTCGGGTGCGGCGCTCCCGGAAGCGGGTTCGGGCACGGCCAATACGGAAAAATTGACGGGGCGCACCAGCCAGCCGATCGCTACCCTTCGATCTCGTCGTCCGATATCTGGTTGAGCACCCGCCAACCGGCGGCGGTGTTGGCCACGAGGTAGTTCAGCTTGTTGAACGAACCGTCCGGCAGGCGGCGCAGCTCCGTTACCACCACAATGCCTCTGATGTAAACCTGACGGTCAATAAAGAAAATTTCCACGCCCTTGAGGTCGGGCCAGGATTCGGTCAGTTCCTTCCGGAAGGTCCGCTCCAGAAGCACCGCGTTCCGCTTCCGCAGCTCCGCGTTGCGGACCAGGTTCGGGTCGGTGTTCAACAGCATCAGTATCGCTTCGATCAAAAAATTCTTGCAGACGCAGACGGATTCGATGTTCTGCCGGCGGCAGGCTTCCTCGAAACAGAGCAGGGCGCCTTCCGGCGTGTTGAAATCCTGGTCGGGAACGGGCAGCGCCCGCAACTGCTCCAGGGTCAGTTCCGGTTTGTCATTCTCGGTCGAGGGTGATGGCATTTGGTCATCGGACATTTGCTGAAAATCTTGTCCTTTTTTTCCGGACACGCGAGATTTTTCTTTGTTCCGCCTTTGGTATAGTGCCGCCATGCGAAAGCTGCCACGTTCATTCTATGACCAGAACACCGTCCGGGTGGCGAGGGAGTTGCTCGGGAAATGGCTGGTCCACCGGTGGCGCGGCATGGAGCGCATCGGCCGGATCGTGGAGGTGGAGGCGTATCTCGGTCCGCACGATCTGGCCGCGCACTCGGCCCGGGGGCTGACCGCGCGGACGAAGGTCATGTTCGGTCCGCCGGGCCATGCCTACGTTTATTTCATCTACGGGATGCACCACTGCATGAACGTGGTGACGGAACGTGAAGGCCATGCGTCCGCCGTGCTGCTGCGCGCCCTCGAGCCGGTGAAAAATGTCATCGGCCGGACCTGCGGCCCCGGCTTGCTCTGCCGCGCGATGGCTGTTGACCGGCGCCTCAACGCCCATGACCTCCTCAGCGACGATTTCTTCATCGCCGCGCCGCCGGAAACCGGTCCGGTGGTCATCGTCAAACGCCCGCGCGTGGGCGTGGATTACGCCCGGCATTGGGCCCGGCGGCATTTGCGGTTTTATCTCAAGGGCAATCCGTTTGTGTCGCGGCCATGACGCCGGCAACATTCTGGACTGGTGGTGTCCCAATCTGATCGGTAGGGACAACCTGCCGGTCGTCCGCGCAGCAGCGCGGCCCTACCATCGAATTTGTCGGGCGTAACTTTAAATTCCCGGGGCGCCGCCCCTGACAAACGTGAAACGCGGACTTGTGGAATTCGCTCCTTCCAACAAAAAAAGCGGGGCCCGGTTTTATCCGGACCCCGCCGTGAAAACTCAGACGCGATCAGTAGCGATCGCGACCGCCGCCGTTACCACCGCCGCGAAAGTCGCGACGCGGACTGCGGCCGCCGCCGCCGGCCGGACGCTCTTCGCGCGGGCGGGCGATGTTGACCGTGAGGGCGCGACCGTCCAATTGGGCGCCGTTCAGCGCGGCAATGGCCTTCTCCGCCTCCTCGGGCGTGCTCATGGTGACAAAACCGAAACCCCGCGGACGGCCGCTCACGCGGTCCATCATCAGGTTGGTTTCCGTGACCGTGCCGTGCGCCGCAAAGGCGTCCTGCAGGTCGTTTTCAGTGGTTTCGAAGGAAAGATTCCCTACAAACAATTTATTATTCATGTGATATTTTACTGTCCGACAAACTTTGCTTTCCACAGACTGTTCCCGAACACCGGGTCTAAAATCATCACTGAACTGAGTTCACTTGAAGATTCACCATGCCTTGAAAGAGACAAGCTATCTAACAGACAGTTTCAATATCGTTATTGACGGAGACCGAAGCATCGTCAAAGAACAAGGTTCGGGGGTTGGCGCTGGGTAGCTAACCGGCACAGAGCGCCAACCTCTATACATTTGATTCAATTCAAGTTAAAGTCCAGCCTCGCCAAAAACCTTCCCAATCCGCTGCGAATCCCTCTTGGCCTCGATTCCTTCGCTCCCGCGCAATCGCCTTC
>JBKQOA010000158.1:0-2755 GCA_052145735.1 Limisphaerales bacterium | reverse complement strand
TGGCAGTGACGTCACGGCGAGCTTGTGGACTTTGATTCCATCCACGCCGAGTTCGCCGGCGACCGCGTCGCCCAAACCGCCTTCGAGGTAATGGTCCTCGACGGTGATGATGGTGTTGGCGGTCTTTTGCGCGGCGGCCTTGATGATGTCCCGGCCCAGCGGCTTGATGCTGTAGGCGTCAATGACCGTGATGCCGATGCCTTCGGCCTTCAGTGCGTCGGCGGCCTTGAGCGCTTCGTAAAGCGTCACGCCCGCGGCGACAACGGTGGCTTTGTCGCCCGCGTTCTGGCGCAACACTTTTGCGCCGCCGATGGGGAATTTTTCGTCGTTGCCGTAAATCACCGGAGTCTTCGGACGCGACGTGCGCAGGAAGTAAATACCTTTGTTCATCGCCATCTGTTCGAGCAGCTTTTCCGTGCTCACCGCATCGCCCGGATACAGCACCACGCTGCCCGCAATCGCGCGCATCATGGCGATGTCTTCCAGCGCCATTTGCGACGGACCATCCTCGCCGATGCTCACACCGACATGCGAGCCGACCAGTTTGAGGTTGGCCTGCGAAATGCCCGCGACGCGGATCTGGTCGAACGCGCGGGTGAAAAACGTGGCGAATGTGGACGCAAACGGCACCTTGCCGCGTGCACCGAAACCGGTGGCCACGCCGACCATGTTCTGCTCCGCAATGTAACATTCCGTGGAGCGGTTCGGGAACTTTTTGAAAAACTTTTCCGCGAACGTGGAATTCTTCGTGTCGCCGTCCATCGCCACGATGCGCGGGTCCGTTTCACCGATGCGCGCGAGCGCGGTGCCGTAGGCTTCGCGCGTCGCGACCGCGTCGCCCGGTTTATAACTGATGGGCGGGTAACCCGCGGGCGGGGCATTGTTCGGCGCGGGCAATTGGGCCGGCGCGGGAATCGGAACGCCGAGGCCGGATTTCGCGCTGGGCTGGAGTTCCGCAATGGCCTTGGCCGCCTCTTCCTGGTTCAACGGTTTGCCGTGCCAGCCTTCCTTGTCCTGTAAAAAGGAAATGCCGGCGCCCTTGTAGGTTTTGGCGATGATGCAAAGCGGCTGGTCATTCAGGCCGACACCGCTGAGCACTTCGAGAATTTCCTCGATGTCGTGGCCGTCAATGTCCTCGACGCGCCAGCCAAACGCTTCAAAGCGCTTGCGATAAACCCCGATGTCGTGGGCAAACGCCGTCGGCTCGCTTTGGCCGAGTCGGTTGGCGTCCACCAAGGCGATCAAATTGTTGAGCTTGTAAACGCCCGCGAGCGAGGCCGCTTCCCAGACCGCGCCTTCGGCGATTTCGCCGTCGCCCAGCAGGACGTAGGTGTTGTAATCGAGATTGTCCAGACGCGCGGCGAGTGCCATGCCGACGCCGATGCCCAGGCCCTGGCCGAGGGAACCGGTCGCCACGTCCACGAACGCCAGGCGCGGGGTCGGATGACCTTCGAGGTCGCAGCCGAACTGCCGGAGTTTCAGCAATTCGCCGGCCGGAAACAAACCGGTTTCCGCCCACGCGGCATACAACAGCGGCGCGGCATGGCCCTTGGAAAGAATAAAGCGATCGTTGTTGTGGTAGTGGGGATTCTTCGCGTCGTAACGCATGTGGCTGAAGAACAGCGTGGCCACCACGTCTGCCGCCGAGCAGCACGACGTCGGGTGTCCGCTGCCGGCCGCAGTGGTTGAGGTGATGGAATGAATCCGCAACTGGTTTGCGATGCCCTTTATTAATTCGATATCCGTATCAATCATGGAACCGGGAGACTAGACGAATGAAAGCAAAAGCCAAGAATGAAAATCGAGAAAGCAAATCACCGGGTCAACCCGTCACTGCGGCAGGACGTGACCGGGAACCGAACAGGTCGGCGGCACGCCAATGGCGTTGATGGCGTAGGTGCCGCCGGAAGGACACACCGGAAACAGGTTGTCCGTGAAATAGGGCAAAAGGTCCTGGGCCGTTGGAACGGAGCCGGCCGGTTTGTCGTTTTCCAGCGCCCATTCCTGCTTGGCCTCGTCAATCTGCCGGAGATTGTTGATGCAGGCATTGAGCTGGTTGACCGCCGGCGTGGATGGCTCGGTTGCGGGTTCCGGCGCGGGATTGGCCTGCTGGCTTTCCGCCTGCACTTGTTGCAACTGCTGCTGTTGTTGTTGCAGCGTGCCGTGCGCGGCCTCCAATTGCTGGGTCAGTTTCTGGTTTTGCTCCCGCAACCGGTTGATTTCGGCCTGTAGTTGGGGAAATTTCTGGGTCAAACCCTGGTTCTCGGCCCGCAAGCGGGCGTTGTCTGCGTTCAAAGTGGCGACGCTTGAGTTTTTGAGTTGATCCAATTGCGCGTGCAACTGCTCTAGCTCGGTTTTGGCCTCGCGCAGCTCGACTTGGGCTGCCTCCTTTTGCCGGTTGGCCGAAAGGAGGAAAACCTCGGTGGCCAAAAGCGCCACCACGCACAACCATAGAAGCCAGTCTTTAAGTTTCATGGGCAGGCTTCTTTTCGCCCTTTTGCGCCCGACCGTCAAACATGAAATGGTACGCGAGGCGGGGGTCGAACCCACAACCTTCGGCTCCGGAGGCCAGACGACGGTTTAATCAATCCTCGTTAAGCGCATTCTGGCCAATAGCATCCCCGCTGTAAATCCTGATATTCGCCATTTGTTCTGGTTCCTGTTCTGGTTGAAGGGTGAATTCATTCCAAAAGGTATTCGACGGTTCACGCCGGAGGATTCGCGGGTTGTGGCAGCGAAACGGCTCCTTCTATGT
>JBKQOA010000157.1:0-5340 GCA_052145735.1 Limisphaerales bacterium | reverse complement strand
CGGCCCGGCATGCGCCGCGGGGGCGCCGGGCGAGCGCGGCCCTTCGTTCGGGCCGGTGGTCTGGATGACCTCGAAATTCGTGATGCCGATGCCCGTGCTGGCAATGTCGTTGAACGCATTGGCCGGCCAGCGGTCATCCGGAGTGATGGAAATGGAAAAGAAGGAACTGCTGTTGTCCGCCACCATCGCGCCGTATTTCTTCAACCCCAGCGCCAGCGCCTTTTCCTCCTTCGTCCAGGCCGCCGGAATCACGAAGCCCGCCTTCAGCCGCAGCCGCTGGCCCATGGCCGGATAATTCGTCTGGGTCGCCGCCACGGCGCCGGCGTCGTGCGTCGCCGGATAGATGTGCTCCTTCCGCGACTTCACCACCACCAGCCGGCAGGCGTGCTCCACCATGCCGCGTTCGCACTCGTCGTAGCGCACCAGCGCCGGAAACATCGGAAACCCCGCCGCGTCGCCGGACGTCCAGCCATCCGGGCGCAGTCCGTTCGAATTCAGATTGAAAATCGCGCCGTTGGCCGCCTGCCAGTTGGTGCCCACCCGCAACGCATTCCACGTTTCAAAACTGAAACCCGCGCCGGGCTGCACGGCGATGGAATGCCGGTCGCTGCCGTCGTTGTTCGTCTGCCATTGCAGCAGCGTCTGCCCGCCCGTCTGCGTCGGCCAGCCTTCGATGGGCTGGTTCGTCGGCGTGGGATACAAACCGTAGGGATAAACCCCGCCGTTCAAGTCCGACTCATCCGGATAATCCACGAAATTGTTCGACACCAGCAGTTGGGTGTCCGGCACCAGCACGTAATTCATTTCCTGAAACAATTCCAGATACCGGTGCGACGACCCCGCGTTCGTATAAATCTGCCCGATCATCGCGCCCGAATTCACCAGCACCGGCCGGTTGGAGATGCATTCGTTCCATGGATTCGTCACCGGAAAAATCTGCATCGCCGACACCACCGCGTCCGCGTTCGTGGTATCGAACAGGAGGGCATTGGTGACGGCGGGCAGGGGACCGAGGATGCGGCCTTCCTGATTGATGCGTTCACTCGCGGCGGGCAGCGGGGCTGTGTACAACATCCAGACAAAAGCGGGTAAAACAAGGCGTTTCATTGCGACAAAAACCTCCTCGCCGGTTAAAAAGCAAGTCACGTGCCCGGATTTAACCGCGGCTTGCGCAGATTGAAAATTCATCAACCGCCAAGGCGCCAAGAGCGCCAAGGAGTTGGTCCGCAGATTTCGCCGATTAGCGCAGATAAAGACATCTGTGAAAATCTGTGCCCATCTGTGGCTGAACCTTGGCGCTCTTGGCGTCTTGGCGGTTAAAAACGCTTGATCCGATCCGCCTTTCTGATCAATTGATCTGGGCGTGCCGAAGAAGAAACAACCAGTCAGACCACGCCCCCTTTACCGCCGCAAACCGCCCCGGAGCGCGGACAGCTTGTCGGCCAGCACCAATACCCCCAACCCGCGGGCTGGCAGCCCGCGCTCCAATGATTTGCCCCGCGCCCATCCCATCGCCCCATCCCATTTCACCCTCCGCGAAGACGGCTCGATTGAAACACAACCGTCGATTTGCCAACGGACTGACGACAATCCTCCTTCTCCTGGGGGAGAAGGCCGGGATGAGGGCGGACACTCGTCACCCGTCACTCGTCACTCGTCACCGGCCCTGATATTTTCCTCCGATTCCCCCTTCCTCCGCCTCTACCACGGCAATTCCCTCGAACTCCTCGACGCCATCGCGGCCAAGTATCCCGAAGGCCGGTTCGACGCCATCTTTGCCGACCCGCCTTATTTCCTGTCCAACGGCGGCATCACCTGTCACGCCGGCAAAATGGTGAAGGTGGACAAGGGCGACTGGGACGTCTCGCGCGGACCGGAACTGAACCACGAATTCAACACCGAATGGCTGCGGCGC
This sequence comes from Limisphaerales bacterium, assembly GCA_052145735.1. GTDB lineage: Bacteria > Verrucomicrobiota > Verrucomicrobiia > Limisphaerales > UBA11358 > UBA11358. The sequence goes on along the minus strand of JBKQOA010000157.1, from coordinate 3,425 downwards.
TGTCAGCGCGTGCTCAAGCCCAACGGCACCATCTGGGTGACGGGCACGCACCACGTCATTTTCAGCATCGGCTACGCCCTGCAACAGCTCGGGTACAAGATTTTGAACGACATCGCCTGGGAAAAGCCCAATCCGCCCCCGAACCTGAGCTGCCGTTACTTCACCCACTCGACGGAGACGGTCCTCTGGGCCGCGAAAAACGAGAAAAGCAAACACGTGTTCAATTACTCCGCCATGAAAGCTGTTTCTGGAAAGCAAATGAAAACGGTATGGCGGGATGTGACGAGTGTCGAGTGTCGAGTGTCGCGGGAAGAGGGCGCTTTGGAAACCACGTCACCCGCCACCCGTCACTTGTCGCCCATTTGGACGATAACTGCCCCTGGTTCGGAGGAGAAGACGCATGGGAAGCACCCAACACAGAAGCCGGTTGCCCTCATTGAACGCTGCTTGTTGGCCTCGACGAACGAAGGCGACCTGGTGCTGGACCCGTTTCTGGGCAACGGCACCACGGCGGTGGCCAGCCTCCGGCTCAAACGCGGCTGCGTCGGCACCGAACTCGATTTGCACCACGTCGAAACGGCGGTGAAGCGAGTGAAAGGTACAATAGATTCAGGCACAGATTTGTTTTCGTCGCAAGTGCTTGGGGGGGGGGATGTTAGAAAGCAGAAAATTTCCGACGCCGGAGGCATTTGTTCATGCGTTCATGTCAACGCTAACGCCGGGCATAATTCCGAGATCAAATTTCATGCATTGGCCGAGCATCATGGAAAAAGTCGAGCATCTCCAACCGCAAGTAGAGTTTTACGCAGATTTAGCGGTTCGGCTCGCGAAGGGTGCAGATTTCGTGCAAGAACTTACGGACTCTCTGCTTGCCGCAGACGACCCGCTTCCAATCATTCGTTGTGCGTTCGAATTGCTTGGTCACACCAACTCGGAGTTTGTCACGAAGGAAGACGACACAACAGACGCAGCGCTCGCGGAGCGTTACGTCAAACGCGACGAAAAGTCCTCCCGGTATTTCGCAGAGTTGCTTCGAGATTTGGGCTTCGAGAAAATTCTTCGCCGGAATGATTTGGAAGACATACTCCTTGGCGTTCAGATTGGATTGGAAACTCATCGGCGTAAAAACATCGGCGGCGATGCGTTTCGCGACGAGATTGCAGCTATGCTCGCCCAAGTTACCCGCCAACTTGCTATCGATGGCCATGCGCTACTCGTCGAACCTGAGACGACTATTTGCTATGGCAATGGACTTTCAAAAAAGGTGGATTTTGCGCTGGTTCAAAATGGCCGTCCGAGATTTGGGATCGAAGTGAATTTCTACACTGTATCCGGGTCGAAGCCGACAGAGATCAAACGAAGTTATAGTAGTATCACACGAGGACTCAATGAAGTTGGTGTGGAATTACTTTGGATTACTGATGGCAAAGGGTACAGGGCGATGAACAGGTCGTTGCGAGACGCCTACGTCACGCTTCCCAACATCTACAATCTGCGCCAAGCGCAAGAGAGCTTGCAAGGCGACTTGCGCCACGCCCAAAATTTGGTTCGTAAAAAACATGTTGAACCCCGGATCGGGATTTGATCTAGTCTTGGGGTGCAATTCGACACCTTCAGCTACCGCCATGCGGAAGAAATTCTCAACTCGCATCTGGCAATCAAACGCCAAATCAACGAGGTGTTGAACACCGCCAAAGAGGCTCCCGTAAAACAGGGGCCAGGGGGTTTGACTTCGGCTTTGATGACTGCGTTTCAAAATCGAGGCTGGAAAAGTGAAGTGCCCGTTTCCGACAAGGAAGAACATGAACAACGTTTCGATCTTTCCAAGGAACGAGTGGCCATTGAGATTGAGTTTTCCCGTTATGAGTTTCTTTACCGTGACTATCTCCGATTTCTTTCTGCATACAACGCAGACAAGATTGATGTAGGAATTTTAGTTACCCATGCAGAATCAGGATTGTTGCGAACCAAGCATCCTTCTGGTGCTCCGTCGTTGGTGCGGGTGCAAACCGACTTGGCTTGGTTGCGACCCACCATCACCGTTCCCATCTGGGTTGTCGGGCTGAAATAAAAACTGACGCGGCTGGAGCCGGGGCATCCGGCCAGCGATTGTTCATGCCCCTTTCTGACAGGATAAACAGGATTTGCAGGATGTTTTTTCCCGAATCCTGTTCATCCTGTTCATCCTGTCTAAAACCAGCCCCGCCTTCCGGCGTCTGCCGTGATTTCATTTTTTACCTTCGCACATCATACCAATAGCGGGCGGCTGCGCGGCGGGCGGTGAAGCGATGCGGATGAAATAGAATGTGCCAAACCATTCTGAACGGCGTGAATATCGTGAGCTGTTTCAATTTGCGTCCCGAGGTCACGATCGGATGCTGACGCAGAATGACAAATTGTTTTCCGGTTTCCTTGGCGAGCTTTTTCAATCGCCGGCTAATTTCCAAATCCTCGCCGCCCCACGCTTCCAGGCTGAAGCCGCCGAGTTTTTGGAAGGCCGCCGTTTCAACGAACATAAACGCGCCGACCAGCAGCCGGCGCCAGCGGAATCCCACGTTCACCATCCGTGTCAACAGGTCGAAGACGAAATGCCTTTCGTCCCAGCGAACGGTCGCGCCGCCGGCAAGGCATTTGCCGGACTGGATTTCTCCGGCCACCTCGCGCATCAATGCCTCGCTGGGATGGGAATCGGCGTCCACAAAGACCAGCCAGTCGCCGGTGGCCGCCGCCGCGCCGGAATTCCGCGCACGCGAGATTTGATTGACCGGCTCGAACACAACCTTCGCGCCCGCCGCCCGCGCGATTTCCGCCGTGCGGTCGGTGGAATGGTTGTCGCAGACGATCAATTCAGTTTCCCAGCCGATTCTTTCGAACACGCCCGCCGCCGACTTGATTTGCGTCAGGGTTTCGCCCAGGAGTTTTTCCTCGTTGAAGGCCGGGACGACGATGGAAATCTTCACTGCGCGAAGGTAGCAATTTATGCAACCCCGCACAACCGGTCCTTGCGGATGGCTACCGTAAAATCCGCCAGCAGCTTCCGGTTCTTCGCGACGCGAAATTGTTAATCCATGTCAGTTCCGGCGTCTGGCGTCTGCCTTGACGTAGCGTCTCCGCGTCTCTGCGTTAAAATCCCTGAACGCCATCCGCGAAGACCGGACACCAAATCTGCTCCTGATGCGCTATGCCCTGGCGACCTGGGAAGTTCGCGACCTGCTCCTGATTCCGTCGTTCATGTTTTCCGAGTCAGCCGTCATCAAGCGGAAGCCGCTGGCGGCGACCGCGCGCCGCGCCGGCTGGGTGGGCTGCAACCTGGACCTGCACCGCATCGCGCCCGAAGCCCGGATTGAAATTATTAAAACCGGTAGGAGACGAGGTGACGAGGCTCTAACTGAAAAATCAAATGAGAGACTCCTTACGTCGTCTCC
>JBKQOA010000156.1:0-9521 GCA_052145735.1 Limisphaerales bacterium | reverse complement strand
CTGTGTGGATGTGCAGAAGCCGGTGGTGAGCATCGTGAGTCCGGCGTCAAACCAGCAGTGGACCAACGGGACGTTTACGGTGACGGGCAAGGCGGGCGACATCGTGGCGGTGGGGGCGGTGTATTGTTCGTTGAACGGGTCTGGCTGGACGGCGGTGACGACCACCAACGGTTGGACGAACTGGACGGCGGGTGTGACGCTGACTCCGGGAACCAACACGGTGCAGGCGTATGCGGTGGACACCAGCGGGAACATTTCGGCAACCAACACGGTCAGTTTTGTGTATAATCCGGCACCCAATTCAATTGCCGGGTTGATGGCGGCCGTGAATGAGGCTGGTGGCGGCACATTTTATCTTTGCTTTGGCACGAACACCTTCAGCCAGAATTCGGGCGATACCAACTATGACAATGGCGTTGGCAACTACAGCTACAAGAGACTGACGGCGAGTACGGCACGGATGTCCCTCAGCTATGCTGCCCCGCCCAGTTTGGCCGGTTCCTCGAACGTTGTGCTGCTGACGTTTATCACCAACAGCCTGTGTGTCTTCAGCAACCAGGCCCTTGCGGGGAACACCGGAACGATCAGCTTCTGGCCGGTGCCGAATCGAGTACCGGCGTCGTTGAGTGGGAAGAAGTCGGCGCTGATTGCCGCGGGAGAACAGACCACGATGGCATTTGGGGCCGGGACTCTCGGCATCACCAATGCCGCCGGCCAGGTTCAAAGCGGGACTTACACGTTCAAGCAATACAGCCCCGTGGGAGCGCTGGTGACGGAGATATTATCGCAGCAAACAAACTATCTGCAGCTTGCCTTTGACGCGACGAACTATGGCATCTTTGCCAGCACCTCCTATGTCGGTTCCAGCAATGCGCCGACAGCGGCGGCAGGCGCATTCGCGATTCTGTCGCAGTCACCCGGCGGGAATGCGCCGAATTCACTGACCGGTCTGGCGGCGCAGGTAATACAGCCGGATGCTGCATTTGGAATGGGCTTTGGAATCGCCTCATTCAGCCAGAACTCGTTCGATACCAACTATGCCAACGGTGTGGGGACATACACTTACACCCGCCTGGGCACGAACAGCGCCCAATTGAGCATGGCCTATACCGGACCGCCGACCTCCAGCAATTCCGTCGGCCCCGTGATTCTGACATTTATTGCGCCGAATTTCTGCGTGTTGACCAACCAGGACGACAGCGGCGGCAACACCCTGGCGGCCATGAGCTTCTGGACGCCGCCGACCAACTGGGTTCCGACCTCATTGGCCGGGTTGACGGTGTATTCAACCAATGCGGAAGGAGTCGTTGACGCGGTGACCTTCAATGGCAGCACGGCATTCTATCAGACCGAAACGGGCTCCAGTAACCCCGGAATGTCGTTGGGCACCTACACCTTCACCCCGTACAGCCCGGTAGGCGGCATGTTGGTGTTGACTTACAACGGCGGCGTGCAGGCCGGGAGTGTGGCCTATATCCAGATCACGTTCGCCGGCCAGGGGGCGGGCAGCTTCTTTGTGACGGTCTATGACGCGCTCGCAGATCCGCCGGCAATCGATTACGGTGATTTTAGCATTCCTTAAAGCTGAGCAGGGAAATCACCAATGACGGCGTTTGAACTGCCATCATTTGGTCGACAACACCTCTGATCGTCAGGTACGCCGTTTGCGCGTGGTTTAACCCGCTTGGATGCGCGCCCCTGATGGTTTTTCCGAAATTGACCTTGCTTCGAGTGCATTGGTTGTTAAAGTGTGCGCTGCAATTTCCTCCGCCACAGCGGCGGTTTTATTATTTCAACCAGAAAGACCATTTAACGCGTGAAAATTTTCAGCGGCACCGCGAATGAACCCCTGGCCCGGGCCATTTGCAAGTCCATCGGCACCGAACTCGGCAAATGCACCGTCCAGCCCTTTCCCGACGGCGAAACGTTTGTGAAGATCGAGGAAAACGTCCGCGGTGAGGACGTGTTCATCGTCCAGCCCACGTCGCCGCCCACCAATCACAACCTCATGGAGATGTTCATCATGATCGACGCGGTGCGGCGGGCGAGCGCCACGCGCATCACCACCGTGCTGCCGTTTTACGGTTACGCGCGCCAGGACCGCAAGGACCAGCCCCGCGTGCCCATCACCGCCAAGCTCGTGGCCAACCTCCTCGTCGCCGCCGGCGCCAACCGCATCCTCGCCATGGACCTGCACGCCCAGCAGATCCAGGGATTCTTCGACATTCCGGTGGACCATCTCTACGCCGCGCCGGTGATGTACGAGTATTTGAAGAAAAAAAACCTGACCAACCTCGTGGTGGTCAGCCCGGACGTGGGGGGGTTGAAGATGGCGCACGCGTATTCGCAGGTGCTGGAGGGCGGCCTCGCCATCGTCGCCAAACGGCGCAAAAGCGCCACGGAAGTCGAATCCATGGCCGTCATCGGCGAAATCAAGGGCAAAAACGTGTTGTTGGTGGACGATTTGACGGAAACGGCGGGGACCCTGACCCAGGCGGCGGCCCTGCTGAAAAAGAAGGGCGCCAAGCGGATACTGGCCTGTGTTTCCCATGCCATTTTGAACAACGTGGGCATCGAAAGATTGCGCAAATCGGTGATTGACGAATTGATCACAACTGATACAGTCCAACGCCCGGCAATTGACGGTGTGAAAATCACCACGCTGTCCGTCGCCGGGCTTTTGGGCGAAGCCATCAAACGAATTCACAACAATTCGTCGGTGAATTCGCTGTTTGAATTCAAAGGCGGGCGCACCAGTTGACGCGCCGCCGTAAAAACAATTTAACGATGAAATCAGTACCGTTGAAAGCGTATCCCCGGACGCAGTCGCGCCGGAACGGGGCCAGGAATTTGCGCGCCGCCGGGCGCGTGCCCGCCGTCATTTACGGCCGGCAGGCCAAACCGCAAAACCTCGAGGTCAGCGCCAAGGAATTCGGCGACCTCATCCACCATGCCGTTTCGGAAAACCTGCTGGTGGATCTGTCCGTCGAAAACGACGCCCGCGCCAAACGCCTCGCGCTGGTCCAGGAAATCCAGCACCACCCGCTGGATGGCGATGTCCTGCACGTGGACTTTCATGAAGTGACCGAGGACGAAAAGGTCGTCATCCAGGTGCCGCTGGAAACCATCGGCGAAGCCGCCGGCGTGAAGAACAGCGGCGGCGTGCTCGAACACGTGGTCTTCAAATTGAAGGTCCGCGCCCTGCCGAAGGATCTGCCCGAACAGATTGTCGTGGACGTGAGCCATCTCGAACTTGGCAAATCCATCCACCTTGGCGACATCCAGACGCCCGCCGGGGTTGAAATTCTCGGTGACAAGCATATTTCCGTCATCTCCGTCGCCATGCCGCGCACGGAAGAAGAGGAAGCGGCGGCGACGGCGGAGGGCGAGGCGGTGGCCGCCGGCGATGTCGAGATGATCAAGGAAAAGAAGGAAGGCGACGAAGAAGGCGCCGCGCCGGCCAAGGGCGAAAAAGGTGCTGCGGGCAAGCCCGGCGAAAAGGGCGCAGCCGCCAAGCCCGGCGAAAAAGCGCCGGCCAAGGGTGCCGAGAAAGGCGCTGCCGCTCCGGAGAAGGGCGCCGCCAAACCCGGCGAGAAGGCGCCGGCGGAAAGAAAGAAATAATTTTGCCGGCGGTCCGCGAGGATCGCCGCGCCCGCGCCGCGCATGGAGAATTTGCATCTCATCGTGGGTCTGGGCAATCCCGGCGCGGAATACGCGAAGACGCGCCACAACGCCGGTTTTGCGCTGGTCGAAATCCTGGCGGCGCGCTGGCGGGTGGACTGGGCGAACGAACGAAAGTTCAGTGCCCGCATGGCGCGCGCCGAACGCAACGGCGCCCGGGTTTTGCTCTGCCAGCCGCAGACGTTCATGAATTTGAGCGGTGAAGCAGTGGGCGGCGTGGTGAGTTTTTACCAGCTCCGGCCGCCGTCGGATCTGCTGATGGTGGTGGACGATGCGGACCTGCCGTTGGGCGAAATCCGCCTGCGGCCGGGCGGCGGCACCGGCGGCCATCATGGCCTGGAGTCCATCGGCCAGCATCTGGGCACGGATGAATTTGCGCGGCAGCGGCTCGGCATCGGCCGGGCGGACGGCGCGCGGGAAATCACGGACCACGTGCTGGGGCGGTTTGACGCCGTCGAGGCCGCGCGGATGGAAAAAGTTTTGGCCCGGGCCGCCGACCAGGTGGAATGCTGGCTGGCGGCCGGGATTGAAAAAGCAATGAACCAGTTTAACGGGGTCGTGGACCCCGCCAACGAAGAGAAAAAAAAGTGAAACGATACGAAGGTCTGTTCATCCTGAACCTGGCGGGCAGGGAAGAGGGCGTCAAGGACGCGCTCGACAAAATTTCCGCGGAAATCGAAACGGCCGGCGGCAAGGTCGAAACCGTGCAAAAGATGGACAAGAAGAGTTTTGCGCGCGTGGCGGACAAGAAAAACAACGCCGGTTTTTATGCCAACGTGATTTTCGCCGGCCCGCCGGCGATCGTCCCGCAGTTGCGCACGAAGTTTGCGTTGAACGAGGACGTTTTCCGCGTGCTGTTCACGCAGGCGCCTGAACCCAAACCCGCCGTATAACGAAAGGTCCCCCCATGGCCAGCTTCAATAAAGTCATCCTCGCCGGCAATTTGACCCGCGATCCGGAGTTGCGCTACACCCCCAAGGGCACGGCCGTCGCCCGCCTCGGCCTGGCCTGCAACCGCAAGTGGAAGAGCGAAACCGGCGAGATGAAGGAAGAAGTCACGTTTGTGGACGTGGACGCCTTTGGCAAGACCGCCGAAACCATCGGCCAATACCTGAAAAAAGGCCGCCCCATTTTGATCGAGGGCCGGCTGCGCTACGAAACCTGGGAGGACAAGCAGACCAAACAGAAGAAAAGCAAGCTCGGGGTCGTGCTGGAAAATTTCCAATTTCTGGATTCCGGCGGTGGCCGGAGTGAGAGCGGCGGCGCCGCCGAGCCTCCGGCTTCGCGTCCGGCTGCGGCCGCGGCGCCCGCGCCCGAAGGCGGCGAGGCCGATGGCCCACCGGAAGGAGACGACGTTCCCTTTTGATTCACCGGCGCGATTTTTCCCGTCACATGCCACTTTTATGAAGACTGAAGTCATCCTTACGCACAACATCGTCGGCCTCGGCGCCGAATCCGACCAGGTGAAGGTTGCCGCCGGTTACGCGCGCAACTACCTGTTCCCGCAACGCCTGGCCATCCCGCTCACGCAGGCCAACAAACGCCAGATTGAGTCCCTGCGCCAGCGCCGCGCCGAACGCGAAGCCCACGAGTTCAACACCATGTCCGAACTCGCCAAGGGCGTCGCCAAGCTCATCTGCATCATCAAGGTCAAGGCGGGCGAGGACGGCAAGATGTTCGGCTCGGTGACCGCCGGCACGATTGCCGACGAATTGAAGCACCAGTTTGACATCACGCTCGACAAGCGGAAGATCCACCTCGAACACCCGGTTCGCGCTCTGGGCGACCACGAGGTCGAATTGCATCTGCACGCCGAGGTCAAAGGCACGCTGAAAGTCCGCGTCGAAAGCCTCACGCCGGTGATCACGCCGGCTTCGGGCGCCGCGTCCGCGGAGGCCAAACCGGAAGACGACCGCAGACACCGGACCGAAAAACGCAGCCACAGCCGGCGGGACGCCGAAGGCGAAAAGGCTGGAAAACCTGAAGCCGCCGAAACCAAACCCAAAGGCGAGAAACACGCCAAGGCCGAAAAACCTGAAGCCGCTGAAGCCAGGCCCAAAGGCGAGAAGCACGTAAAGGCTGAAAAAGCTGAAAAGGCGCCCAAGGCGCCGAAGGCCGGGAAGCAGGAAAAGAAGGCCGAGTAGGCCGGCAACGCATCAATCTGCTTTCAATCAGCCGCGGAAAATTTCCGCGGCTTTTTTGCTTTTGGCGTGTGCAATCCCACCGTAGTCGCGTGAGCTTATGTCGTTTCATGCCGGAACCAGACACCGACAAAACGTTCGTGTTTTCAGCAGGAGACGACGTAAAGGTAGGGCGCGTCACTCCGTGCGCGCCGCCATCCGATGAAAAAAACGGCGCGCAGAGGACTGACGCGCCCTACCAACGAAACCCAGGAAACCATGAGCCGGCTTTTCTCCTGCCTTCCTGGATTCCTCATTCCGGATAAATTCAAACCCGGAAGGAATCCTTGCGGCGGCGGTGAAATTTGCAAAGATGAGCCGCAAACTGAGCCTGTAACTCATGAGTTCGCGCCTTCAAAATGAAACGAAATTTGGCCGGTGGGAGGATTTGCCCGGTGGCGGACGGCGTTATCATCTGGACCTGACCGGACGATTCGGCTGGCGGGCGCGGTATTTGAAGGAAGTGGACGCCGGGGAAACCACCGTGCGTTTCTGGCAGGAGATTTACGACGACACGGGCCGGCTGGTTGAAATTCACGAGAAATTCCCGGTGGATAAAGGCCATCAGAAAGTGTAGAATACAGCCATGACGATCACGAAACAAACCGTCGCCGACAAAATCGCCGCGTATCTTCATCATGAGATCACGCCGGCGCAGTTGGTGGATTGGGCGGAACGCGCCTTGATGGACGGTGAGTTTGCCGGGTCCGATGCCGGGACAATTTCAGCCGTCATCGCCCGTCTTGGGGTGGCGGATGTTCGCGCCTTCGGTTTGGCGTGGGAGGATTGCGAGCAGCTTCTGCATCAACTCGGCTTTTCACCGCGCGTGGAAGTGGTCGCGGCTTGAGGCGAACAGGCAAAAACTTTTACAGAAGAAAACGAAGCAAACAAAGATCGGGAATTTCTTTCTTCGTTCCCTTGGTTACCTTCTGTTCAAATCCCCGCCGGCGCGGAAGCACAGTGGCTTTTCCTGCCGGAACCAGACATCCGCAACCCGTTCGTAATTAAAGTAGGAGACGACGTGAGGAGTCTCTGAATAAATCTCTGCTTGTTCAACCATGCGCGCAGACAGCACTCGCGCAGACTTGAGGGCTTGGCCTGCCGCATCGTAACCAAATTTGTCTGCAAGGTCGTCAAGCACGCTGTGTGCTGGGACAACGGTCTCCATAACCTTCGATTTTATTACGGATGGCCTCGGCTGCCTGCGCTAGTTGGTCCTTTTCCTGCAAAGCACGGTAGGCGTCGCCGCCGATTTGTTGTGCCCGCTCCTCCACCCGTGCGATTATGCGTCCGGCGTCACGGATGGCCTGATTGAGACGAGCATCGGCCTGCTCGTGAATATCTTTGACTTTTTCTTCTGCGGCTAAACGTTCATCTGCTGCGGCATTCTTGGCTTGCTCTATTAAACTCTGCGCTTCCGCTCGCAAACCGGTTGCCTCTTTCAGAGCTTCAGCAAGCTGGCGTTGCGCCTCAGCTTCTACATCCCGGAATTTTTCAAATTTCCGTAGCGGTTCAAAATCCTGAATGGTTTTGGCGACCAGTGCTTCAGCGGCTTCCTGTGATTTGCGAGTTTCGGTTTCGTAATGCTGCCGAATCCGCTCCGACTCTTGTTTCACTTCGGCGAATTGCTGGTCAATTTGCTTTTGAGCTTCAGCGACGGCGCCCTGTGCTTCACGGTAAACGCGCTGGGTTTCCAATTCGTAATGCTGCCGCAGGCGTTCCGATTCCTGATTTGCTGCTGCGACCTGGCCCTCAAGCTTCTTGTTGTAAAACATCAAGGCAATGAGCAGGCCAATACAAACTACGGCTATGATGGCAAAAAAGATGGTCATAACGTCGTATTGGTTTCTGGAGTAGGTGCGGGTAAAGATGGATTCAATTCGGCAATTTTGGATTTCAACTCCCCGCGCATATTTTGAACACTTGTAAGGAGGTTTTGAAAACTCAATTCCTGATCGGACGTGCGCGGGATGTCTGCAGGTGTGAGTGGTGTGATGGGTTGAAACGCCTCGGTTTTGCGTGACGCTTTAAATTCAGCGCGATGCTGGAAATGTTCCATCGCGTCAGATGGAACGAGTTGATCAAAATTGAGCCGTGCGACAACAGCCCGTGGCATAGCTACTGACAAAACCGGCTGCTCCATCGTTTGTCCCGTAAATGAATCTAGCGAGTCCACCAAGTGGTATTTGTAACAGATCAAACGAATTACGGCCAATCTCTGTCCCGTGCGTGAATCCAGCGAGTCCGCCACCGCTGTTACCAACACCGTGTCCACCGGCAGGAGCGCAAAAACCTCACGGGCCACACGAAGCACGCAACCGCACAGGTAGTCCATATAAATTTCGTGAAAGAGTCCTTTGGGCATCGGCTTGACGGAAACCTTTTCACTCGCCGTAAGCGTTTTGACCTCGCTAGGAATAATCTGTTTGCCGCTCACTTTCAGCACGCACTCGACCAGCCTGGCACTGTGAACCGTGAAATTGATGGATGAGCCAAGGTCAGAAATATCCACAAACGGATTAAACTCAACCAAAGCTTCGGTGTATGCCCTGTGTTCTCCGGCAAGGATTCTTCGCGCCATGTTTTTGAGCTTTTCCAATTCCGCCATTTGTTCGGTATAGGACTGCATCGCAGCCTGAAAATCCTGCTCGTCCTGCAACCGGGCTTGTTCAAGCATAAATTGCGCGGCTTCTTTCTTTTCTGGTTGAAGGACTGCGAATCGTTGATTTGCTTTCTGTTCGTGGTGCGAATTTTTTTGCGGACGAGGTGGAGGCAGCGAAGCAGCGACCGCAGGCCAGTCCCACGTTTCACCATGTTCTTTGTGAACCGACCGGAGTAATTCGACCCGGTTTTCATAGGTCTCAACCTCCAGTCGGGCCTGTTCGATTGCCGAGAGCTTGGCCTGTTCCTTAGCCTGGCGCTCCAAATCCCGCAGACGCTTTTGCACCTCGCGCTGTCGGTGTCGTTCGGCTGCTTGGATTGCTCGCAGTGTTCCTTTCGGCCCCATAATGAATATTTCGAGAATACGCCGAAAAATAATTCCCGACAAGCATGAGAATTTTTCCTTCACGCCCACACGTTGGGAAATTCTGCTTTCCCGCTGGTCTTCAATTCGTGTGAATTCGTGCAATTCGTGTCAGTGCTTTTTCACGCCGATGCAGGCGGTTCTTTTCCGGCGGTTGCGCGAGCATTACCAGAAACGCGACCGGCTCCGGCTGATTGTGGATTATCGGAAGAAGTATCTGGATTCGCTGGTTCGCGGCGGTGACGAGGAAGCCCGGCAGGCGGAGGAGAATTACGCCAAAGCCCGGGCGCAAACGGAGAAGGATTATCAGGAAACGGCGGCGGCCGTGGCCGGGAAGAAGCCGTTGACGCCGGAGGAGGAAGCCGAGTTGAACCGGTTGTGGAAGAAACTGGTCAAGTTGTATCACCCCGACCGCTTCGCGCATGCGCCGGAAAAGCTGGAGACGTATCACAAGCTGACGGCGGCCATCAATCGGGCGAAGGACAGCGGCGACATCCAGACGCTGCGGGAAATTGCGGAAGACCCGCACGGCTTCATCCTGCGCCAGGGCTGGGCGGGCCTCGATTTCAGCGATGCGGCGGAAATCGGCCAGTTGCGGCGGCTGTATGAGACGTTGCAACTGGAAATCATCAGCG
>JBKQOA010000155.1:0-13553 GCA_052145735.1 Limisphaerales bacterium | reverse complement strand
GCTCGGGCACGGCGAACGCGACGTAAATCGGATGAATCTGATTGATGGTCAGCAGCGTATCGTCCGGCGCCTTGACGACGTTGCCTTCGTGAAACTGCAGGCTGCCGGTTCGTCCGTCAAACGGCGCGCGAATTTCGCAGAAGCCAAGATTCAATTCATCCGTTTGCACCGTCGCCGCAAGCGTGTCCCGGGCAGACTTGCTGGTGTCGTATTCATCCTGCGAAACCAGTTTTTGATCGAATAATTTTTGCTCGCGGGTGAACTGGATTTCCGCGTTTTCCAACTGCGCCCGGTCATGCGCCAGCGCCGCTTGCATTGGCCGCGGATCAATCGTGAACAGCAGGTCGTCTTTCTTGACCTCCTGGCCTTCCTGAAAATGCACCCGGCTGATGACGCCGCCGACTTGCGGGCGGATCGTCACCGTCGAATACGGCAGCACGTGCCCGACCGGCGGCGGATTGATCAGCACCGGCACGTTGGTTTCGACCGCCTGCGCCACGAGCACCGGCGCGCCCGTGCCGCCCGCGCCTTTTTTGGCGCCGGAACAGCCGTTGACCAACATCGCCGCGACCATTGCCAGGGTTGGAATCAGGGTTGAATTCTTCATGCCATTTTCAATTTTCGAGATTGGGTTTGTTGCCGCGGCCGCCTGCGGGCCGGAAAGCGGCGGCGAATTTTTTTAAAAACTCCGTGTATTTTTTTTGAAAGTGCGGATCAGAAACCGGCCGGCCCGTGATGAGCCGCGTCAATTGGGGGAACGCCATCGGGAATACCGTCAGCGACCGCATGGCGAGCAAAAGGTGGCAGGGTTCAAATTTGCCGGACAAATGTCCGGACGCCTGCTGTTGGCGGATGCGGCCCAGTGACCGGGCCGCCAGCGCCCGCCGGTTGTTCCCGTCAATCAGCTTTTTGTCCGCGCCCTGCAACGCCTCCCATTCCAGCAGGCGAACCCAGTCCGCGTCCTTGCATGAAAGCTTGAACCAAAAGGGCAGGCTCTCCACCGGGTCGCCCGACAAGCCCTCGGCCCACGCCTGTCGTTCGGCGATTTTGCGGCGCAGCACTTCGCGGAACAAATGCTCCTTGTTGCCGAAATAGTGGTAGAGCATCCGCTTGTTGATGGCGGCGCGCCGGGCGATGGCGTCCACGCGCGCGCCGGCGAAACCGTTCGCCGCGAATTCCTTCAACGCGGCGGACAGAATGCGTTCGCGGGTGCGCTCGGGATTCCGCTTTGCCACCCTGTGGTCTGGTTTGTCCGGCCGGGTCATGTACCCATAAGTAACCATCAAGTTACTTGGAACGCAAGCCGGAAGTTGGGTCAAAGCGGCGGCGGTTCGGCGTCCGGCCGGTTGAGTTCCTTGATTTCCGCGGACATCTTTTCCGCCGCCTCCCGGGACAGGCCGTGCGAAACGGACAGGCCGAACCGGCGTTCCAGGTATTCGTCCAGCCGGACCCATTGGCCTTCAAATTTCACCTGGCCGGTCCAGGCGCAGATGGTGACCACCTGTTGCAGTTTTTCGAGCCGCAACAGGATGATGATGATGAACATCAGCACCATGGCCACCGCGCCGATGAGCACCACCGAGGTTACCTGACTGGACATGGCGTTGCTTTCGGCGCGCTGCTGGCTCAGGCCCAGCGAATATTCCTCGTCCTGTCCCATCCGGAACAGCACCCGGCCGATCTGCTCCATCGTGTTCTTGCCCTCATCCGTCAGGGCGATGGCCAGCGCATCGTGCAAATTGGTTTTGCCTCCGGTCATCTTTTCCGGGTCGATGCCCAGCCGGTTGATGACGAGCTCCTGCAGCGCCGTGATGTTGGTTTGCTGCCCCACGTTGTTGCGCGACAGCTCCAGCAATTGATCGATGTCATTGCGGACGGAAGACATGGCCCGGCCGTAGGAGGTGAGATAATCGTCGCCCGAGGTCAACAGATAGCCGCGCCGTTCGGTTTCCGCGTCCAAAAGGTGAAGCTGGGTTTGTTGGACCAGGTTCAGGACCTTGTAGGTGTGGGCCACCTGATAGAACGATTCCTGAAATTGTCCGCTCGTTTGATGCACCAGCCAGCTCATCACCACCAGGGCAATCAGTGGCAGGGACAATCCAATGAAAAACAGGATTTTATTGGCGCGTTGCATGAATTGCATAATGACTGGTTCCTTTCATACCCTTTCGACCCGGCCGATTCCGTTTGGATTTATGGAGTGATTATAACCGGTTTTTCCTTGTGCCACAAGGTGGCTTGCTCATAGGCATGGGCGATTTTCAGGAGCGCATCCTCGCCCCACGGCCGGCCGAGCAGTTGCAGGCCGACCGGCAGTTTCGGGCTGCGGGTGAAACCGCACGGCAGGCTGATGCCGCAGATGCCCGCCAGATTGCACGAAATCGTGAAAATATCGCTCAAATACATTTGCAGCGGGTCGTCGGATTTTTCGCCGATCTTGAACGCGGCGGTCGGCGTGGTCGGCGTGACGATGGCGTCCACGGTTTCAAACGCCCGCAAAAAATCGTTGCGGATGAGGGTGCGGACCTTTTGCGCCCGCAGGTAATACGCATCGTAGTAGCCGCTGCTCAACACATAGGTGCCAAGGATGATACGCCGCTTGACCTCCGCCCCAAAACCCGCCCCGCGCGTCCGCAGGTAAAGCTCAATCGGGTCCGCGCCGTCCACGCGTGCCCCGTAGCGGATGCCGTCGAAGCGCGCGAGGTTCGCCGACGCCTCGGCCGTGGCGATGATGTAATAAACCGACACGCCGTAGTCGGTATGCGGCAGGGAAATCTCCACGATTTCCGCGCCGAGCTTTTCCAATTGTTTTAGGGCTGCATCCACTGCCGCCTTCACTTCGGGATCCAGTCCGCCGACCAGATATTCCTTCGGCAGACCGAGCTTCAAACCCCGGATGTTGCCGGTCAGGGCCGCGGCATAATCCGGCATTGGTTGCGGCACGCTCGTGGAGTCGCGCGGATCATGTCCGCCGATGACGCCGAGCATCGTGGCCGCGTCGCGCGCATCCCGGGTGAACGGGCCGATCTGGTCGAGCGACGAGGCAAAGGCGACGAGGCCGTAACGCGACACCCGGCCATAGGTCGGCTTCAAGCCGACGCAGCCGCACAACGCCGCGGGCTGGCGGATGGACCCGCCGGTGTCCGAGCCGAGCGTGGCGATGGCCTCGTCCGCCACCACCGCCGCCGCCGAGCCGCCGGACGAGCCGCCGGGAATGCGCGTGTTGTCCCACGGATTGCGGGTGACGCCAAACGCTGAATTTTCCGTCGAACTGCCCATCGCAAATTCGTCCATGTTCAACCGGCCGAAGACAATCGCTCCCGCCGCCCGCAGTTTTTCGACGACGGTTGCGTCGTAGGGCGAAACGAACCAGCCAAGGATTTTGGAGCCGCAGTTGAGCGGCTGTCCCTTGACGGCGAGCACGTCCTTGACCGCAACCGGGACGCCCAGCAGCGGCTTTTGCGCATGCGTCACGCCGGACGAGATTTCCCGGTCGGCCGCGTCGGCCTGGGCGAGTGCGTCGGCGGGGTCAAGGCCGATGAAGGCGTGGATTTTTCCATCCACGCGGGCGATCTGGTCCAGGCACGCTTGCATGGCCTCGCGCGCGGAGACGTCGCGTTTGGACAATTTCGCCGTCAGTTCGGCGATGTTAAGTTGGTTCAGCATTTGCGGGGATATCATGGTTTTGATCCGACCCGGCGGCGGCAATAATCCGTTCGCCGGGCCAGCGTGACAACATAAAATCATTCAGCCCATAGGCGGCAGGGGCAAAAATGAAGGCGGCGAGGACATCGGCCACGTAATGATAGCGCAGGTAGATGACCGCGCAACTCATGGTCAGGACATAGAGCAAGGCCGGGATGAAAAGCTTCCGCTGATAATCGCGGAGGTAGAAGCACAGGAGCAGCGGGATGCCGACATGGAGCGAGGGAAAGCAATCATAGGCGACGTGCCCGTTTCGCATGATGTAGTCAACCCCCCGGATGAGGGCATGGCCGTTCAAGTCATGCGCATAACGATCACTGAAAAAAAATGCCGGACCGATGGCCGGCATGCACAAATAGCCGGTGATGCCCAGGAGCATCAAGGTCAGATAACCCATCATCACCCGGCGAAAAACGGATTTTTCCCGGGTGGTGTAAAGCCAAAAGGCGACCAAAGGCAGCGAAAGCACATAGGAAAAATAGATTAAATTGAAAAAGTCGGTCGCCCAGGGGGTGACCCATTTCTCCAGCAGAAAGGATGGCTGATCGCCCAGCAGCGCCGCGTCAAACCCCGACAAGGCCGCGTCGACGGTATGCGGATTCACCCGGAGCATCAGGTTGGAATAGAGCGCAAAGTAGCATGCGCTCAACAACAGGAACGGACACCAGTCGCGAAAAATCCGGGCCAGCGGCCGGAAGAAGGAGGCCAGATATTTCCCCAAACCGGGATTTTCCCGGCCGTCAGCCTCCGGCGCCAGGAGCAGCTCGAACAGGCATTTCACCCCGAGTACACCGATCGGCAGCAGGAGAAAAGTGACGTCGTGGCCGCTGAACTGAAACGGGCGAAAAACGCGCCGAGTCAGAAAAAACAGCAGGAGGGTCAGCGAAAATCCCACCGCCAGGACATCTTCCAGCCGGCGGTGCAGGACGAACAAGGCGATTTTTCGGAGCATAAAATTCAATCGCCCAGTCGCGCCCGCAATTTTGCGTAACGGCCCTGCCACATCGGCGACAGGTCCGCCGCCGGGAATTTGTCCAGCAGCGCCCGCGCCTCGGTCTTTTTGCCGTCGGCCAGTTTGAGGCCGGCCAGCACATACGCCTGATCCGGCTCCGTGACCTCCACCTGCATGAACGGTTGCATGAGCCGGGCCGCATCCGCGACGCGGTTGGCCTCCAGATCGATCACCGCGAAGATTTTGATGACGCTCCAGCGGTAGTCATCGCTGCTGGAGGCCGCTTCCAGCAGCGGGACCGCGCCGTCGGTGTCGCCCTTGCTGAAAAGAAAAATGCCTTCATAAAAATCCTCGAAAGGCGAATCGCCTTTGCGCCGGGTCCTGGCCTGGGCGATCAAAGTCCGTCCGTTGTCCGCGTCGCCCAGCAGCAGCAGACAGACGCCTTTTTGCCCGGCGGTGTCGGCGGTGGGCCAGTTGCCATCCGCGGTTTCAAACAGGGACAGCGCCTGCGGCAGGCGTCCGTCCCGGAATGCCTTCATGCCATAGTGGGAATACAGGGCGCCCAGACTTTGACGCATGGAAAAATAACCGATGGCCAGCGCCAGCAAGGTGACGGCCACCGCGCAAAAAAAGCCAGGAACGTCTTTCAGTGCGGAATGCCCGGCCCAGCGCCGCCACAAGCGGATGGCCAGCACGCAGAACACCAGCAGGGCAAAATATTTTGCCGCCTCGAAGAGGATCAAGGTCACGTCTGCCGTGTAGCTGCCTATGTTGGGCATGGCCTGCGGGTCGCTGTTGCCTCAATCAATCCGTTGTGCGGCAAATCTCACTCGACGATTTTGGGAACGATGAAAAGTCCGCCGGCCTGGCGCGGCGCGTTGCGGAGAGCGTCTGCGTGCGGCAGCGACGGGCGCACTTCGTCGGCGCGGGTCACGTTGACCAGCGGCACGGCGTGCGCGGTCGGCTCGACGCCGGCCACGTCGAGTTCCTTCAACTTCTCGATGTAGCCGAGGATGCCGCCCAGTTGCGCGCCGAGTTTCGTTTCCTCTTCGGGGGTGAGCTGCAGCCGCGCCAGGTGCGCGACGTATTTGATGTCCAATTGAGGCGCTGACATGGACGGAGTTTCAAGTTTCAGGTTTCAAGTTTCAAGTTCAACTTGAAGTTTAAAATCCCGCTTTGGCTTGGGAAAATTCCGCGGCTCCAAATCGGCCGGGGGAAGTCCGCTGGTCAGTCCTCATCAAACTTCCGTTTGACGAGGGCTTCGATTTCAGCGATGGCGGCATGGGCGTCATCGCCGCGGACGTGCAGGGTCAGTTTGCTGCCGGGGCCGGCGGCCAGCATCATCAATCCCATGATGCTATTGCCGTTGATTTTTTCGCCGTCTTTTTCCACAAAAATATCGCAGGCAAACCGGTTGGCGGTCTTGACGAACAGGGCGGCCGGCCGGGCGTGGATGCCCAGCTTGTTGACGATGGTGAGTTCCCGGGTCAGAAATTCGCCATCCGGCAGTTTTTTTGCACTCATCGGCTTGCTTATTTTACACCAAATAATGCGGAAATAAAGGGTTGGAAAAATTTATTTTGCCGGCGGCTGGCCCTGGCTCATGTGGGCAATGAGCCGGTCGTTCAATTCCTGGGCGGCGTTGTGGCCGGACATTTTCAACTTGGTCTGAAAGGCGGCGACTTCAATGAGCCGCGCCAGGTCGCGCCCGGGACGGACGGGAATGACAATGTGCGGAATGTCCACGCCCAGGATTTTCTCGAATTCCTCCTCCAAGCCGACGCGGTCCACGTCCGCGACCTCGTTCCACGATTTGAGCGTGACGATGAGGTCCAGGCGCTTCTTGTTGCGGATGCTTTTGACGCCGAACATGGCGGCAACGTTGATGATGCCGATGCCGCGGATTTCCATGTGGTCGCGCGTCAATTCCGAGCAGGTGCCGACGACTTCCCGGCCATCCACCAGGGTAACCTTCGTCACGTCGTCGGAGACCAGGCTGTAGCCGCGCTCGATGAGCGCCAGGACCGCCTCGCTTTTGCCGATGCCGCTTTCGCCGCGAATCAGCACTCCCACCCCGAGGATGTCCACCATGCTGCCCATCTCCGAGCCGCGCGGCGCAAACATCGTTTCGAGTTCGAGGGTCGCGGCATTGATGAACTTCATCGTGACCATCGGGCACTGAAAGACCGGCAGGCCCGCGGTTTCGGCGGCGGCCATGAATTCCTTGTCCGGACGGAGACCGCGGCTGAAGACGATGCACGGGATTTTAAAGGCAAAAAAATGGTTGTAACGCCGGGCGCGTTCGGCGGTCCTGAGCGACCGCAAATAATACACTTCCGCATTGCCGAAAATCTGCACCCGTTTGTAGGCGAAATAATGCGTGAATCCGCTCAGGGCCAGGCCGGGCCGGTTGACGGTCGGTTCGCGGATGACGCGCTTCAGGCCGCGTTCGCCGACCAGGAGCCGCATTTGCAGCACGTCGGCGTGTTCCCGGAAGAACTGCTCAACGGTGACGGTCTGGTGTTGCATGATTTACAAATTAAACTCCGGTCCCAGGTAAATTTCCCGCGCCTTCGGGTCGTTGGCCAGAAATTCCGACGACCCTTCCACGAGCACCTGGCCCTTGTGGATGATGTAGCCGCGGTCGATCAATTTCAAGGTTTCCCGTACATTGTGGTCGGTGATCAAAATGCCCAGACCGCGCTCCTTCAGCCGGCGCACGATCTTCTGGACCTCGTAAACCGCAATCGGATCGATGCCGCTGAACGGCTCGTCCAGCAGCATCAACCGGGGGCTCGTCACCAGCGCCCGGGTGATTTCCAGCCGCCGTTTTTCGCCGCCGCTGAGCGTGTAGGCCTGGTTTTTGGCCAGCGGCGTCAAATCCAGTTCGTCGAGCAGATATTTCAACCGCACCGCGCGCTCATCGCCGGACAACGCGCAGGTTTCCAGGATGGCCAGGATGTTTTGCTCGACCGTCAGCTTGCGGAACACCGAAGGTTCCTGCGTCAGATAGCCGATGCCGAGCCGCGCGCGCCGGTGCATGGGCAGATTCGCAATGTCACGGCCCGAGAAGGTCACCGCGCCCCGGTCCGGTTTCACCAGGCCGACGACCATGTTGAACGTGGTTGTTTTGCCCGCGCCGTTCGGCCCGAGCAGCCCGACGATTTCACCCGCGCCCACGGAAATGGACACATCGTCCACCACGCGGCGGCCGCGGTACGCCTTCACCAGGTTTCCCGTGGTGAGCAGCAGGCCGTTCGATGGTGACGCGGTGGTTTCCATTCAAAAATCAGCAGCGGGAGGGTTGCTGGCGTTTTTGTCAATGTTCTCTTTTGCTTCCGGCAAAAAATTTGTGGTTTTTATCTGGGTTGGCGAATTGGTGCCCATCGCGCCAACGAAGCCCTGGCGCAAAACCATGTGGTAATTGGCGTAAAAACTGAAGCGGTTGTTTGCGCGATTCCAGGTAATGACATCGGCCGCCTGCGTGCCTTGAGCGTTTTCCACCTGCGGTTGAGGGTTGCCGGTGAGCGTGACCGTTTCATTCGTCACGCCGTTTTGCACGCTGTAAATGTAAACCGCCTTGTCGCCGGTCACGTGGTTGGTTTGGCCTTTGTTGTCCGTGGAATCAATCACCACATTCGTCTCGGCAACAATGCGGGACGGATGTCCGCCCGATTCCGGCAGGTCGGTGGTAAGCTGCGCGCAGGAAAGCTTCATTTGCGGATCGTCCACGCGCACGTTGCCGCGATAGGTGGCCAGGTGCCCCGCCAAATCAAAATCCGCGCTGTCCGAGTCAATGCGCGTCGGGGGCCGCGGCGGAACGGCCGCCACGGGCGAACCGTTGGTCGCACTCACGGGCGAACCGGGCATGATCGCGTTTGTTTGCGCATAAACCGTCAGGCCGCCCAATATGACCATCATGATGAGACCGAAGCGTTTCATGATTTGAAGTTCGTTTTTGCGTCTTTTTCAATCCAGGTGCGCACGTTATTGGAGATGGTGAGGAAGGAATTGGTTTGCCGCCACAAAAAACCTTCTCCCTCGACGCGAAAGGTTCCATCCACATTCTGCAATTGCAACGGGCCGGCTGAACTGGCCGTGGCGCCCTGCGTATCGTAGATGCATTCCGGCGCGGTCACCACCTTTTCGGGCGTGCCGTCGAGGCCGAACGTGCGGAGCTTGAGCTGCTTGATGATGAGCAGTCCGCCGGGCTGCGGCTGCGCCTCGGCGCCGGACAGGATGGATTTGACCTGTTGCTGGTGCGGCGGTTCGTAGTATTCAGTGGTGGTAAAATCCGTCGCGTGGCCGGTCGGCTGGGCGCGAACGCCGAGGGCGGCGGCCAGCGCCAGGGCAGCGCCGGCGGCCGGCCAGCCAGGTCTCCATTTTTGGATTTCAGCTTTCATTCCGCGTAATGTGCCGTGAACTGATCCCATTTTCCCTGCGCTTTCAAAATCAGTTCCACCACCTCGCGCACCGCGCCCCGGCCGCCGGCGGCGCGCGTGACCACCTGCGCCGCCGCCTTCGCTTCGCGCACCGCGTTGGCGACGGCCACCGCCACACCGGCGCGCCGCAGCGGACCCAGGTCCACGATGTCGTCGCCGACGAAACAGACCTCGTTCCAGTTCAAGTTTGCCCGGGCCAGGATCTTTTCGACCGCGGCGACCTTGCTGAGGCGGTCCTTTTGTTGGACCAGGAAATCAATTTTGAGTTCACAGGCCCGCAAGGCCGTTGCCGCCGATGACCGGGCCGAGACCCAGCCGGTTTTCAAACCCGCGCGCCGCAGCAGCACCAGGCCGAGGCCGTCCTGGATGTTGAAGGGTTTGGCTTCGCCCGCGCCGCCGATGAACACCGTGCCGTCGGTCAGCACGCCGTCCACGTCGCACAGGAGGATTTTTATGCGTTTCAGACGGGTGGCGAGTGGCGGGTGACGGGTGACGGGATGCGTCGGGCGTCGCGCGTTGCCGGTATTCTTGTCACGTGTCACGAGTCACTCGTCACTTTCATCTCAGGGCTTTGAACACTTTCAGCAGACTTTTCAGCAGCGCGGGCATTTCCCCGAGCGGGATCATGTTCGGCCCGTCGCTGAGCGCGCGCGCGGGTTGCGGATGGGTTTCGATGAACAGGCCGTTGGCGCCGGCCGCCAGCGCGGCCCGGGCCAGCACCGGCGCAAACTCGCGCTGCCCGGACGACTGGTCGCCGCCGCCGCCCGGCAGTTGCACCGAATGGGTTGCGTCGAAAATCACCGGGAAACCAAAGCGCTTCATCATCGGAATCGAGCGCAGGTCGGCAACGAGATTGTTGTAGCCAAAGGTCGTGCCCCGCTCGGTGACCAGGATTTTTTTCGCGCCGGCGCGCCGGGCCTTTTCCACGACTTGGCCCATTTCCGCAGGCGAGAGGAACTGGCCTTTTTTCAAGTTGACGATCTGGCCGGTGGCGGCGGCGGCCTCGATCAAATCCGTCTGGCGGCAGAGGAAGGCGGGGATTTGCAGGATATCCACGACCTCGCCCGCCACGGCGGCATGCTCCTCGTGGTGAATGTCGGTCAGAATGGGCACCCCGAGCCGGGCGCGGACTTTGGCCAGCACGCGCAAACCTTCATCGAGGCCGGGGCCGCGAAACGATTTGGCGGACGTGCGGTTGGCCTTGTCGAAGCTGGCCTTGAACACGTAGAAAATGCCGAGGGCCGCGCAGATTTTCTTGAGGGCCGCGCCCACCTGCAGGCAAAGCTTTTCGTTTTCAATCACGCACGGCCCGGCGATCAAAAACAACCGGCGCGTCGAATTGAGGTTTTTCCAGATGACGTCGTCGTTGAGCACCCGGGAGTTTTAGCAGCCCGGCGGTGGAAAGTAAATGGCGCAGGGCAACCTGGCGCAGGGCAACCGATGCCAGTCGGCGAATCACCTTTTGCAGTCTATCCTCTTGTTGGGCCACGACATCGTCATATCGAACAAGCAGCCGCAGCACACCGCCTGCGCAATGAGATTTTTTGAAACATGAAAAATGGGCGTCAAGGTTTGGGAGAATGATGGGAGTCAGCCGGGGGCGGCTTATTTGTTAAAACGGTGATTCCCTTATCTGTTAAAACGGCGACCTGCCCGGTTCCGGGAAATAACGATGCCAGATTTGTGAATACCAATGGTTTCCTCAAAATATACTTAGGGTCATCAACGTCTAATTGAAGCAGTTTCTTCGTCGGAAGAAAAAGCTCCACGTCAACTGGACCACCAAATCCCTCAGCATCATTCTTGGGAGATGTCCACCAGACAAAATAGATCGGCACGAAATCCTTCCTTGGCACTTGGCCGAGCTCGGTGAGGCCACTCCAGTACGGAGAAAACGCAACATGCGCTTTACAATCCCGATTCAACCCAATTACGTCCATCGAGGCCGAGGCCAGCCATTGCGTTGCCAATTGATAAGCCTGATTGGCCCCGTTGGTATCCATCTGATTCACCGGCAGCGGTGACTCGCTAAGTTTCAAACAAACTTGGTCGTAATTCGCCACGACCAAATTGTTGAATTTGTACCCTTTTGCAACCACATACACAAAATTTGATGTACAAACAAGGCCTATGGACTTACGAAAATAACTGTGACCAAAGGGGGCGACGTCTAATTTCGTCACGTTTGATGCAGTGATGGGCAACACCTCATCGGGCAATCGCATCTCTTCAGCCACCCGATTGGCTTCCTGCAATAACAATTGAGCGGCAGCGCGTTGGTATTGTGGGGTGGTAAACTGGTGATTGATTAAAACCACGTTTCCGTTGGTATCTATTATCCGGGGAACGCCAGCGGGAAGCATAGTTCCCTTGGGATCATCCGGATCAACCGGGTTGGGTATATGCACCTGTCCTCGCGCGGAAAGAATGCCAGATGAAAAACCGATTAGAGAGCAGACAAGAAATAGCAGACGGATTTTCATAAAGGCATGGTCGCTGCTCATTCAATATAGACGAGCATATTGGGCATCAATTCGCAGAGCTCCCCGTAACGCAAAACGACTGTAAACTACCCGTGCTTGCTTAGGCGCTTCATGCTCGCTGTGGTCGAAGTAGATAATGGACGGCCCGTTTTGCAGTCTGTCCAGTTTCACAAAAATGAGCTTATGCTGGTGCCAGTGGCTCGTCGAGAGTGATTTCGCAGCCCTTTCAAAACCCCTCCGTTGCCGGAGACGAGGTGACGACGTAGCGGCGAGTCGGCAGACCGCCGCTGACCGGATTCAAAATGGCGGCGCTCTGCCGAGACGCCGCTACGGGGAAGGAGAATCGTTCGCCATCTCACTGAAAATCTGCGACTGAATTTGCCGAATGGTCAGCCAAAAACCGGTCGTTTCAAATCACCGTCTTGTGCGGGATGAGGGCCCCTTTGGGGATGATGACAATGCCATCGCGGATGTAGCAGAGCTCGTGGTCGAACTTTTCGGGCTTGCCGGCAGGCGAGATGACGACGTTGTTCCCGATGCGCGCGTTCTTGTCAATGATGGTGTTTTCAATCCGGCAATTCGCGCCGATGCCGATGCGCGGTTTGCCTTCGCGTTCGTGCCGGTCCACCGATTCCTGCGACTCGTAATAATCGCTGCCCAGGCCGATGACGCGGTTCAATTCCGTGCCGGCGCCGACGACGGTGCGCAGGCCGACGATGGTGTTGGTGATCTTCGCGTGGTTGATGATGCAGCCGTCGGCGACGAGCGCGTGATCAATCTGGGCGCCGTTGATTTTCGAGCCGGGCAGGAAGCGCGGCCGGCTGAAAATCGGCGCGTTCATGTCAAAGAAATTGAACCGCGGCAGTTCGGAAACCAGGTCCAGGTTCGCCTCGAAGAACGAGCGGATGGTGCCGATGTCCTCCCAATAACCCTGGTAAACGTGGGCGAAAACGCCCCGCGAATGGATGGCCTGCGGGATGATGTGTTTGCCGAAATCAGGCAGCGGATTGTCGAGCAGGCTGCGGATCAGGTCGCGGTTGAAAACATAAATGCCCATGGACGCCAGAAACAATTCGTCCCGCGCCGCCGGGCCGGTGATGCCGAGCGCGGCATACCATTTCGGATCCAGCCGCAGGCTGTCCTGCAACGCGGGATCCTTGGGCTTTTCTTCAAACCGCGTGATGCGCCGGTCTTCAGCCATTTGCATGATGCCCAGCGCCGGCACCGCCGCCCGCTCGACCGGGATGGTGGCGACGGTGATGTCCGCGCCCGTCTCGGCGTGTTGCGTGACCAGCGGACGGAAATCCATCCGGTACAACTGGTCGCCGCTCAGAATGACCAGATAGTCGAAATCGTGGTTCAGGAAGTGAATGAGGTTTTTCCGCACGGCGTCGGCGGTGCCTTCATACCAGGAGGTGTTGGTGAGCGTCTGCTGCGCCGCGAGGATTTCCACGAACCCGCTGGTGAACTGGTCGAACTTGTACGTCCGCGAAATGTGGCTGTGCAGCGAGGTGGAATTGAACTGCGTCAGGATGTAAATCCGCCGGAAACCGGAGTTGATGCAGTTCGAGATCGGGATGTCCACGAGCCGGTATTTGCCGGCCAGCGGCACGGCGGGTTTGGAGCGATCCTTCGTCAACGGAAACAGCCGCGTGCCCTGGCCGCCGCCCATGATGACGCAGAGGACGGTGCTCGTGTTGAGTGACTGGCGCCCGGTTCGTGACATAAACAAATTCCACCGCAATTATACCGCCGTCCACCATGTCAGAGCAAGCAACGGATTTTGTGGCCACGAATCCACCAGATGGGGCGGGCGTCCCCGCGAGCCGAAAGCGAAGGGATGGTTTTCAAATTGGCTCGCCAGCAGTCCCGCCCCGCCAATATAGCAATTAACAATAACATTGGGACATATTGGCGATAAACAGGAAGGGGTTGGCGGCCGTGGCGAGGTCTTTGCGCAGGCGGGTCTTG
>JBKQOA010000154.1:0-13123 GCA_052145735.1 Limisphaerales bacterium | reverse complement strand
CGGGAACATTTTCCAAGATCCGCTGAAAACTTTGGAACCGTCCGGTGCGATAATGCCCGCACTGCACGCCGTCCAGGAACAGCAAAAGCTTTTTCTCGTCGCACAACGCGCGCAGGCCGAGCAGATATTCCGGCGTGGCCGGCGTAACGCCACCCTCGCCTTGCACGCCTTCCATCAGGATGGCGACGGTTGCGGGCGAAATCGCACTGCGCGCGGCAGCCAGATCATTGAACGGAATGTGCCGGAAGCCCGGCGTGGCCGGCTCAAAACCCTTCTTGACCTTGTCCTGGCCGGTCGCGGCGATGCCCGCCAGCGTCCGTCCGTGAAAGGAATTCGTCGCCGTCAGGATTTCAAACCGGCCTTCGTCGTGCCCGAATTTCCGCGCCAGTTTGAACAGTCCTTCATTGGCCTCCGCGCCGCTGTTGGCGAAAAAGCATTTGCCCGCGCCGATGCGTTTGACCAGTTCGGCCGCCAGCCGGCCCTGCGGCTCGGTGAAATACAGGTTCGAAACATGAATCAGTTTGCGCGATTGCTCGACCAGCGCCTCGGTGATGGCCGGGTGCGCATGGCCGAGACAGCACACGGCGATGCCGGCGCCCAAGTCGAGATAGCGCTTGCCCGCCACATCAAACAAATAGCTGCCCGCGCCGTGGCTGAACACGAGCTCGAACCGGCCGTAGCTCGGCACGACGTTTTTACTGAACAGTTCGCGCACCGACTCGTACTGGTTATGCACGAGCGGCGGCGGTGAGGGCGCAACAATTTCTTTCATCGGCGGATTGTTTTACCCGCAAAGTAGCCCAAAGGACACAAGAAATTTATTTCTCCGACTGCAAGGCATCCCAGGTTTCCGTATAGAGCGCGCGGACAGCGGGGTCCACGGCAAGATCGCGGGGAATTTTGCGACGCAAAATGAGTTCGTTCACATCGGCTTTGTCCTTGAGACGCCGGGCAGGACTGCCGGCCCAGCTGTCGAGCTTCAACGATATCAAGTCCTCCAGCGATACGATTTGAAGTTGTTCGGCCACCTTGCCGGGCTGGGGAAAGGGAACCTTGCAGCCGTGTTTCAAAACCTTCCCCGCCGGCAGCAGGTCAATCAACACTCCATTCCGCCGGTCTTCCACGCGATCGAGAACTTCCGGCACACGATAAAACGGCCCGGTGAGGCTGGCCGTGAGAAATTCCACCGCCTCCAATACGTCCGGAACGACGATGTCCACGTCAATGGTCACGCGCGGATAGCCGTGTTCCTGCACCGCCAGCCCGCCGACAATCAGATGCGGAATATCATGCTCTACCAGCAAGGCCACCGCCGCGCGGGCAGACTCCACCAACCCGGAAGTTCCCGTGTTCTCGCGGAGCAAATAGGCGGCCTGATTCGTCATGCTGACAATGTTGCACTTCCCGACAATTTCATCAATTCGGTTTCTTACAAAACGATTTCCGTCCCGACGCCTTCGTCGGTGAAAATTTCCAGCAACACGGCATGCGGCACGCGGCCGTCCACAAAGGAAACCTTTTCCACCCCGGATCGGATGGCAGCCACGGCGCTTTCCACCTTTGGAATCATGCCGCGGTCAATCACGCCGGCTTTCCGGAGCGCGTCCACCTCGCTGGTTTGCAGATGGGGGATGATCGAGTCGGGTTGCTTCGGGTCGCGCAGCAGGCCCGGCACGTCGCTCATGAACACGAGCCGCTTCGCCCGGAGCGCAATCGCCGCCTGCGCCGCCGCCACATCGGCGTTGCAATTGTAAATCTTCCCGTCGTCGCCGAGCGCGACCGGGCTGATGACCGGCGTGAAGCCGCACCAGATGCTCTCCTGCAACGGCGCGGTGTTGACCTCCACCACTTCGCCGACGAAGCCGATGTCAATTTTCCGGCCCGGATTCTCCCGGTCGTCGAGCCAGAGCTTGCGGCACTTGAAAATGTCCCGCCCGGCAAAACCCATGGGCTTGCCGCCGAGTTCCTGGATGGTTTTGACAATCTCCGGATTGATCTCGCGCGACAAAACCTCATCCACGATTTTCACCGTCGCCTCGTCGGTGACGCGCTGGCCCTGGATGAAATCGGCCTTCAGGCCGGCCTTCTCCATCGCGCGGGTGATGGCCTTGCCGCCGCCGTGGACGATGACGGGATTGATGCCGACCGCTTCGAGAAAAACCACGTCGCGGGCGACGCCGTGGCGGACATCGGCATCCGGCGAGTCCATGAAACTGCCGCCGTATTTGACGATAAAGGTCGCGCTGTCGAACTTCTGGATGTACGGCAGCGCTTCCAGCAGCGTCTCGGCTTTGGCAATGAGGTCTTGCACGCGGAATTCTTAACAGTTGCCGCGGGCAAGTGAAAGCCAGTTTAACCGGCTTCCGCTCCGTTCGTTATTTTGCGTCCGCCGCGACAAGTTCATCGCAGGTCTGGTTGAAAAACTTGACGCACTGGGCGATTTCGGGGCTGGAATTTTCCCAGTGGTATTCGTATTCCACGCAAAACGCGCCGCGGAAATGCTGGCGTTTCAATTCCGCCATCAGCGCCCTGGTCTGACCGACGCCGGTGCCCCAAGGCACGTCGTGGGCGTCCGGACCCATTTCGTTCAGGTCTTTGAAGTGGAGACAGATGATGTGGCCGTCCAGTTTCTTCAGGCATTCCAACGGGTCGAGACCGGAACGCATCCAATGGCCGACGTCGGCGCACGCGCCCATCAACGGCGTGCGGCCTTTGATTGCCGCCAGCACCGCATCGGGGTTCCAATAGATCGAATGGCCCTGGGGATGGTCATGGATGGCTACCTTGATGTTGTATTCCTTGCAGAGCTTTTCAACGATGTCCAACGCGTTGGTGGGCGGCTCGGCGACCAGGATCCCGATCCCCCATTTCCTGGCAAACTCAAAAACTTTACGGCATTTGGCCTCGTCGGCGGGCAATTGCACCACGCCAATGTTGACGAACCGGCCAAAGCCGTCCGCCTGGAGTTTCCGGTCGATGGCGGCGCATTGCTGGTCGGTCAGGTCAACAGTGGTGAGCCGGTTGGTGCCTTCGAGCACAACGCTGCCCGAAATGCTCATGTACTTGACGCCCAGCGCGGCGGTCTTGTCGATGGCATCGAAGATGGAAAATTTCTGAAAGGTGTAGGAATGCACGGCGAGCTGCCAGCCGAGCTGGTCCGCGGAACGGGTGCCGGCGGCCGGCGTTTGTGCCCAGGCACCGATGGAAAACAGGGTGCCGGCGGCGAGCAATAATAATTTTTTCATGTTGGATTTTCGTGGAAAGGGTGACCTGTCAAACTTTGGGTTCCCAGCCGGGTTCATATTTGCGCTGCCACAGCTTCATGGCCTCGTGATCCTTCAATACATGGCCGTTGGTGGGGTCGCAATGCAGTTCGCGCCCGACCCGCCAGGCAATATTTCCCAGGTGCAACAGGGTGACGCTTTTGTAGCCTTCCACGATGGGGCAGTTCAACTGCTGGTTGCCGCGCACCGTTTCAATAAAATTGGCCACGTGCGCCGTGTCCATGCCCAAGCCGCTGCCGCTGATGGTATTCGTCGGGTCCACGGCTTCGGTGCCCTTGGCCTGCTTGATGATTTTTCCTTTTTTGTCGTAGATGATATAATCGTCGCCGTCCAGCAATGCGGTGCCTTCCGTCCCGTAAATCAGCGTGCCGCGCGACCGGCCTTCCACCGGAAAATCGTTGCAACTGCGGCCTTCCCAACTCATGGATTTGCCTTCGGGAAAATCCCAGGAAATGGTCTGCGTGTCCGGCGTTTCCCAGTCATCCTGAAACGCATAACGACCGCCGTTGGAGGAAACACGCGTGGGCCAGGTCACATCCAAAGCCCAGCGGGCGACATCCATTTCATGCGTCCCGTTGTTGAGCGCCTCGCCGGTTCCGTATAGCCAGCGCCAATGCCAGTTGTAATGAATCAGATTGTCAATGTAGGGCCGGCGCGGCGCAGGCCCCTGCCACAGGTCGTAATCCAGCCATTCCGGCACGGGCGCGGGCTTGCCATGGCCGATGGAGGTCCGGCTGTTTACATACCAGCCCTTGCCAAAATAGGTTTTGCCGATGAGTCCGGAATGAATCTGCGGGATGATTTCGCGCATGGGCGCGGAAGAACGGCGTTGCGCGCCCATCTGCACAACGCGCTGATACCGGTTGACCGCCGCGAGCAAAATTTCGCCCTCGTGAGGATTCTGGCTGCACGGCTTTTCCAGATAAACGTGCTTGCCGGCGGCCAGCGCCAGGATCGCCATCGGCGTGTGCCAGTGGTCGGGCGTGGCGATGGTCACGACATCCAGCGACGGATCGGCCAGCGCCCTGCGAAAGTCACCCAAGCCTTGCGGCGCGTTCGTTTGCTTTTTGGCGGTTTCCGCAAGGCCCTTCGTCACGGCGCGCGTGTCCACATCGCAAATGTAGGTGACTTCCACGCCCGGCAAACTGGTGAGACAATCAATGTGCGCCAGGCCGCGGCCATTCGTACCGATGACCGCCGCCGTGACCTTGTCGTTCGCAGCGATCTTCCTGGCGGACGACATCGGTTGCGCGCCCGCCCTGGCCAGCGAATTGAAATAGCCCGCCAGACTCAGGCCGACGCCGGCCGCCCCGGCCTGTTTCAAGAAATTTCGCCGATTGATCGAGTCGTTCATAATCGTGGATGGAGCCATGGATGCCAGCAAAAGGGCCTTGGTGGCAACCTTTTTCCTGCCGCCCGGCAACCTGCCGACCGCCACTTTTATGAAACCACGTTTGCCTCGCCGGCGTCGAATCATTATCTTGAACCCGGTCCCATAGCCAATTATTAAATCAGCGAAAATTCATATCATGAAACGCGATTCCAATCTTCGCCCGGCGCTTTTTCTCTCCGTCATCCTGGCTTTCGCTGCGACCGTCACCCATCCCGTTTCGGCGCGCGCCCAGGAAACTTCCACCCCGCCCAACACGCTGAGCCAACAGGAAAAGGCGGCCGGCTGGAAATTGCTTTGGGACGGCAAGACCACCGACGGCTGGCGCAGCACCAGGTCCGATACGTTTCCCACCAGGAGCTGGCGTATCGCGGACGGCGTGCTGACGGTTGACCCCGGCTGGACCAACGGCGAAGCCGAGGCACAATCCGGCGGCGACATCGTCACGCGCGACCGCTATGCCAATTTTGAACTCACCGCCGATTTCAAGACCAGCTTCGGCTGCAACAGCGGCATCAAAATTTTTGTGCAGCCGAACATCTCGCCGATTGACAAGGTCACGGGCAAACCCACCGCCGTCGGCTCGGCCATCGGAATGGAATTCCAGATTCTTGACGACGCGCATCATCCCGATGCGAAGCTGGGTCGCGATGGCGATCGCACGCTCGGTTCGCTTTACGACCTGATTCCCGCGCCCAAGGACAAAATCGTCCTGCCGGTCGGCGAATGGAATCACGCGCGCATCCTGTCCCGGGGCAGGCATGTTGAATTCTGGTTGAACGGCAAAATGACGGTTGAATTTGACCGCGGCTCAGCGGCTTTTCGCGCCGCCGTGGCAGAGAGCAAATTCAAGGACATTCCCAATTTCGGCGAATGGACCGACGGGCACATTTTATTGCAGGAACATGGCAGTGAAGTTTCCTTCCGCAACGTCAAGATCCGCGTTTTGCCGGCCAATTGAATCTTCCGTAAACCAAAATGGGGAAAATATCGCGCCGCGGTTTTCTCAAGGCCGCCGCCGCATGGATCGGCATGAAACTCAAACGCAAGCTGACCTGGGATCCGGCAACGAAAAGGTTTATCGGGGACGACGCGCAGACGCCCGGCGCGGACGCCCGGCGCGCAAACCGGAATACGACTTCCAGCGCGCGCTTAAACAGGCGGGTCTGGCCTGATGTATTTTCCTTTTGCGCTGGCCCGGGGCTTTTCCTAAACTGCCATGGTCATGCCCGAAATTACCAAATTCGTGAATAGCGCCGCCACGACCATCACCCCGGTCATCGCGAAAAAAGTCCTGCGCCAATTGCCGCAGTGGAAGCTCGAATTCACCCAAATCAACGCGCCGAAATTTCCGCACCTGGTGGACCAGCTGGAATTTCTTGCCGACGCCGTTGAAGACGCGGTCGAAGGCGCTTACAAGGAATTGCCGTACACGGCGACCGCGCAGGCGGTGTTTGCGCTCCTGTACGCCCACAAAAAAATGGGCATCATTCCGGACAGCATCCTGGAGTTGGGCCGCGCGGATGATTCGAGCGTCGTGCGCGCCGTGCTGATTCAAAACGAAAAGGCTTTCTCCATGTACGCGAACGCGCAGGGCATCAACTGGGAGAAAATCACCAGCCAGCCCTGAAGTTACACCAGCCGGGCCGGTTTTCTGTCCTTTCGCCCAACCCGGCCGGTGGGCGCCGTACGGAGAATCACTTGCCAGCCGTCCGGTTACGGGTTAACAAAACACCATGCAAGTTCCCCTGGTGATGACGATAATCGGGCCGGATCGCACCGGCCTCGTTGAATCGGTCGCGCGCGTGGTGGCGGAGCACGGCGGCAACTGGCTGGAAAGCCGCATGTGCCGCCTCAGCGGCGAGTTTGCCGGCATTCTGCGCATCGAATTGCCGGTGGAAAAACGCCAGACCCTGCTTAATGCCCTCCAAAAACTTCAGGAACAGGGATTGCAAATCGTCGTCCGCCCCGGCGAAACCGCGGCCGTAGCAACGCCCAGCCGCCAGGCCCGGCTCGAAATCGTCGGCCACGACCGCCCGGGCATCGTCCGCGAAATCACCCATGCGCTGGCCGGCGCCGGGGTGAACGTCGAGGAATTTTCCAGTGAGTGTGCGAGCGCGCCAATGTCCGGCGAACCGCTGTTCAAGGCCGCTGCCCGGTTGCAATTGCCCGACGGCTGCAATATTGCCGCGCTGAAAACCGAACTGGAAAAAATCGCCGGTGATTTGCTGGTGGACATTTCGTTTGCGGAACTTGGCAACCAGTAGGAATCCCCGGGTCAGTGCGCCAGTCCCCTGCGAACCGCGAACAGGCAAAGATATGTTCTGGTCCAGATAACCATCATGCGCCACCTTGTTCAACCCCGGGTCTTGAAACTGGCAGGAATGGCTGCCCTGGTCACGGCCCTGGCGTGTTATCCCCGCGTGTCCTTTTGGCTGAACCGTCCCGCTCCAATCTGGTATTTGGAAGCCGTCATTTTCTTTTGCAGCATCGTTCTTTGGGGGTTTGTCTTTGCCTGGCATACGCCCTACACCCGGCGGCCGGTCATTACGCTCAGGATCGAGCCCCGGCTGTTCGTCACCGTGACCCTGGCTGGGATTGTCGTGGCCATGGGGTTGTACCGGTTCCTTGACCCGACCCTCCGGCTTAAAATGCCCGAAGATTATCCGGCCGACCTGAAACAGTGGTTTGCCCTGGTGCTGTTTTCCCTGGCCTTCAACCAGTTGTTTCTGATTTTCGCCCCCTTCGCCTGGCTCGTCCGGCTGTTCCAAAATCAATGGGTGGCCGCCTGCCTGACCGTCCTGTTTGGCGCCATTGTATTGGCGATCAGAATCCGGTCCACACCAACCCCGGTTCCGCCTCCGCTGTTCGCAGCGTTCCTGGCCGGCCGGGTCGCCATGGGATTCCTGGCCGTTTCGTTCTACTTGCGCGGCGGGGTGCTCCTGAACTGGTGGTGGACCCTGCTCCTCGAAACAAGGCACTTGTTAGATTTGACGGGTAATCCGTAGACAAGGCCTGAGCGGCTAATCATCTTTCGATGAATGATTACAGCGCTCACGTCTTTGTAATTAAGTCTATTCTTGCCAAAGCCCTTTAACTTTGAGGTTCTCTTGAATCCTTTTATGCCCTTCTGCATCTTCGATAACCAGGATGCATTTCTTATCGGGCAAATAAAAAGTGACTGCGTCAAGCGCTTCTTCTCCTTTGAACGAATTGGGACCATCATTTACCATAAACGACCAAGTCATTGAGCTTTCTTGTGCGAAAATTACTGGAACGGGCTTGAATGCATGATAAATTTGCCCCGCTTTCTGCCTCTCCTCGACAAGCTTCAAGAGCGCATCGCTAACCTTGTAGGCTCGACACTCCAAAAATTTTCGCGGGTTGTTTAAAACAATGCCATCTTGCCGATACTCGAAATTCATGCTGCAATCCATCGCTAGAGTTATGGCCACATCTGAAACGTGCAAACGATCTGGAAAATTTTCCCACACCAGGCATGTTTCGTAACCTTCTGCTCCTTTGGCAATGATCGAAGCCATATCAGTGTGATAACGCTCAATCAACACATCCATATTGGTGCTGAGGTCCTGGTCGGCAGCAACTTTCGTTATTGTTACAGGGCCAACGTCGAGAGTGATAACCTTGGGAATTCGGTTGGCAGTGGTTTCGCGAACAACGGTATTGATAGCGTCAACAGCATTTGAGAGAGATATTCCGTTTGCTGGCAAATCTTTTGGCAAACGCACATCCCATGCGTATCGGGTGGCATGGGAACAAGTTCCTATGGTAATTAACAGTGCAAAACCAACTAACGCTACCAAAATAGCTATCAGTTTCGTTTTCACGAATGGCGATGAAAGCAGTGTTTCAAACTTTTGAAAAGTGTTAAGTTTTCAAGAAATTTCATGTTCAACCGCGGCGTTTTGATTAAACCTTCGCGCAATGTTTGAACTGCTCAAAACGGACACGCACACCAAGGCGCGCCTCGGCCGGCTCACCACCGCGCATGGCGTCGTGGACACGCCGGTCTTCATGCCCGTCGGCACCCAGGCCAGCGTCAAGGCGCTTGACCCGCGCGAACTCATCGAAATGGGCACGCAAATCATCCTCGGCAACACTTATCACCTCAATATCCGTCCTGGTCTCGACATCATCCGCGCCGCCGGCGGACTGCACCGGTTCATGAACTGGGACCTGCCCATCCTCACCGACAGCGGCGGCTTCCAGGTTTTCAGCCTCGCCAAAATCCGGAAGATCAAACCGCACGGCGTCGAATTCCGATCGCACCTCGACGGCTCGCCGCTGTTCCTCGGCCCGAAGGAGGCGATGGAAATCCAGCGCGCACTCGGCTCGGACATCGCCATGGTGTTCGACGAATGCCCGCCGCATGACGCACCGGCCAAAGAGCAGAAATTGGCAGTTGAACGCACCATCCGCTGGGCCCGCGAGTGCCGGGAACAGCCGCGCAACCGCGGACAACTGGTTTTCGGCATCGTGCAGGGCGGCAGCAACCCGGCACTGCGCGAGGAATGCGCAAAGGCGCTGGTTGCGATGGAATTTGACGGATATGCCATCGGCGGGGTCAGCGTCGGCGAACCGGAACCGGAGATGCTGAAGGCGATTGAGTTGACCGAACCGTTTCTGCCTGCGCACAAGGCGCGCTATGCGATGGGCCTCGGCACTCCCGCGCAGATGATGGAGCTGATTGCGCGGGGCGTGGACATGTTCGATTGCGTCCTGCCCACGCGCGTGGCGCGCAACGGCACGGCCTACACGCGCCGCGGCGCCATCGGCATCAAGGGCGGCGCTTACAAGGCGGATTTCCGGCCCGTTGAGGTAGGCTGCGACTGCTTCGCCTGCCGCCATTTCACCCGCGCCTACCTGCGGCACCTGTTGAACGTGAATGAAATCCTCGGCCTGCGCATGTTGAGCGTCCACAATTCACACCTGTTTTTGAAATTGATGGCGGACGCCCGCGCGCATCTGGCCGCCGGCACCTTCGCGGAATTTTACCGCGAGTTCATCACCCATTACACACCCTCGCGCAAGGTGCTGTCCGCGCGGCAGCAACTGATCGAGCGATAATTACCCTTTGCAGTCGGCGAGAGATGTGGCAATATATTGGCATTGGGAGACCAATTATTGCAAAGCTATGGAAAAGCCAAAAATCATTGCTTATTTGAAACCGACCTGCGGCTGGAGCAACGGCGTGCGCGCCGTGCTCAAGAAATACGACCTGCCCTACGAGGACCGCGACATCATCAACGACCCGGCCCAGCGCCAGGAAATGGTTGAGAAAAGCGGCCAGATGCTCAGTCCCTGCGTCGAAATCAACGGCCGGATGCTCGCTGACATCAGCGGCGAGGAAGTCGAGGCCTGGATGCTCGCCAACCACGTCGTGCAACCGAACAGTCTGGAGCCCGAGGCCCCCATCAACCAGGCCTGCGGCGCGCACCAGCGCCGGTAATTGTTGAAAATCAAACCGGCGACGGCCACAAGGTCGCCGCGACAAAGCCCGGGCCGCGCAGAACATCTGCGCGACCTGATCGTTGACGGTGGCACCCGCGTCCCGCGGGTTGTTTCGGGCGTTCCGCCCGAAACCTTCGGCAAATCTCAATTGCCGTTTATCACCCGAACAAAGGAATCTCACGCCCGTAGAAGCAATGCGGCGGGACGCCGCATTGAACCCGCGAGACGCGGGTGCTACCGACATTTACATTGATTGGCTGCGCCACAAGGCTAACTTTTCCACCGTGCGAATCATCAGTTCCATCGCCGCGATGCAGCGTCTGGCCAGACACTGGCGACGCGCCGGCCGGCGCATCGGGTTTGTGCCAACGATGGGCTATTTGCATGCCGGACACCTGAGTCTCGTCAAACGCGCCCGGCAGGCCGCCGGCAAAAACGGAATCGTGGTGGTGAGCATTTACGTCAACCCGACCCAGTTCGGACCGAAGGAGGATTTTTCGAAATACCCGCGCGACTTGAAGCGCGACTTGAAACTGTGCCGCGCCGCGGGCGTGGACGCCGTGTTCACACCCGGCGACCCGGAAATGTATCCGGGCGGAACCCGTAGCCGCCGATGTGAATCGGCGGACGGACCGCGCTTTGACAAGCGCGGCTACAACACGTACGTCGTCGAGGAAAAATTGTCGCAAATCATGGAAGGCGCGTCGCGGCCCACCCATTTCCGCGGCGTGACGACGGTGGTGGCCAAACTCTTCAACATTGTGCTGCCGGACGTAGCCGTCTTTGGCGCGAAAGACTGGCAGCAGGCGGCCATCATCAAGCGCATGGCGGCCGACCTGAACTTCCCGGTGAAAATCATTGTCTCACCGACATTGCGTGAACACGACGGGCTGGCGATGAGTTCCCGCAACAAATATCTCACCGGCGATTTGCGGCGGCAGGCGACCGCGCTCTGGCGCGCGATTCAAATGACGCGGGCAGCCGTGAAAAAACCGAATACGTTTTCCGCGGCAAAACTGAAGGCGGCCGTAAAGAAACTGGTCGAATGCGAACCGGACGCGCGGCTGGATTACGTGGAGTTTTTTGAACCGGACACGCTGTCGCCCATCGCCACCGTAACACGCGGTACACACATGGCCCTGGCCGTGTTCGTCGGCAAAACCCGGTTGATTGACAATGCACAACTGTAAAACCAACAAAGCGGTGAAGGAACAAGGCGGGTTGGGCATTGATTTTCTTTGTGCCTTTGCGTCTTTGTTGTTCAAGCAATGAAACAATTCGACTATCTGGTCCTCGGCAGCGGCATCGCGGGGTTGTCCTTCGCGCTGAAGGCCGCGCCGCGCGGACGCGTGGCCATCGTCACCAAAAAGGACCGCGCAGAGTCGAACACCAACTACGCCCAGGGCGGCATCGCGGCGGTGACGAGCAAGGAGGACTCGTTCGAGATGCACGTGCGCGACACGCTCGCGGCCGGAGCCGGACTATGCAAGGAAGACGTCGTCCGCACCATTGTCGAGGAAGGCCCGGCACGCATCGCGGAACTGATCGAGCTGGGCATGAAATTTTCCGAGCGTGACGCGCCCGGCGAGGACGGTGGCCGGGAGCTTGATCTCGGCAAGGAAGGCGGCCATTCGAAGCGGCGCATCCTGCACGCGAAGGACGTGACCGGCCGCGAAATCGAGCGCGCCCTGCTCGCCGCGGCGGCGCAGCAGCCCAATATCCAGATTTTTGAAAACCACCTGGCGATTGATTTGATCACCAGCCAAAAGCTCGGTTACGTCGGCGCCAACCGGTGTCTTGGCGCATACGTGTTTGACAAAAAATCGGGGCACGTCTGGGCGTTTACCGCGCCGGTGACGCTGCTGGCCACGGGCGGTTGCGGCAAGGTCTATCTCTACACAACCAACCCCGACATCGCGACCGGCGATGGCGTGGCGATGGCGTACCGCGCCGGCGCCGCGGTGGCGGACATGGAGTTTGTCCAGTTCCATCCGACCTGCCTTTACCATCCCCAGGCGAAATCATTTCTCATCAGCGAAGCCGTGCGCGGCGAGGGCGGCGTGCTCAAGACGCTCGACGGCGTCGAGTTCATGGACGCCCATCATCCGCTGAAATCGCTCGCGCCGCGTGACGTGGTGGCCCGGGCGATTGACAGCGAGATGAAAAAGAGCGGCGCCGAGCACGTGTGGCTGGACATCACGAACAAACCGGCGCGGTTCATCATCGAGCGCTTTCCCAACATTTACCAGACCTGCCTG
Organism: Limisphaerales bacterium; assembly: GCA_052145735.1. GTDB lineage: Bacteria > Verrucomicrobiota > Verrucomicrobiia > Limisphaerales > UBA11358 > UBA11358. The sequence goes on along the minus strand of JBKQOA010000154.1, from coordinate 719 downwards.
CGCTATGGCATCGACATTACCAAGGAACCCATTCCGGTCGTGCCGGCGGCGCACTACCAGTGCGGCGGCGTGGTGACGAACGTGGACGGCGAGACGGACATCCCCGGGCTTTACGCCGTCGGCGAGGCGGCATACACGGGTCTGCACGGCGCGAACCGGCTGGCCAGCAATTCCCTTCTGGAAGCGTTGGTGTGCGCGCATCGGGCGGCGGAACGCATCGCCAAAAATCCGCCGCCGCCAACCGACTTTAAAATCCCGCTGTGGCAATCCGGCAACGCGCACAATCCGGACGAAATGGTCGTGGTCTCGCACAACTGGGACGAGATCCGGCATTGCATGTGGGACTACGTGGGCATTGTGCGGACGAACAAGCGGCTGGCGCGCGCCCAAAAACGCCTCGCCAATCTGCAGCAGGAAATCCACGAGTATTACTGGAATTTCATCGTGACGAGCGACCTGCTGGAGTTGCGCAACATCGCCACGGTGGCGGAATTGATTGTGGGTTGCGCGTTGATGCGGCCGGAAAGCCGCGGATTGCATTACAACCTGGATTATCCGGAGGCAAACCCTGAATGGACGCACCGGGACACGGTCCTAAGAAAATCTTGAAAAAACGGGCCGGATGAATATCCTGTCACGGTCGCGCGCTTAGCTCAGCGGTAGAGCATCAGTATCACACACTGGGGGTCGCAGGTTCAAACCCTGCAGCGCGCACCATT
>JBKQOA010000153.1:0-32582 GCA_052145735.1 Limisphaerales bacterium | reverse complement strand
GTAAGTCGTTGATTTAGATGGTGCCGACGGAGGGGGTCGAACCCACACACTCTCACGAGTACCAGATTTTGAGTCTGGCGCGTCTGCCAGTTCCGCCACGTCGGCAACAGTGCGCCAATATATTTCGGTGGGCGCCGAAGTAAACAAGTTTTCACACTTCGTTGCGCCGCGCATTCAGCTTCCCCCGATCCTTGAGTGATGCCGCCGGGACCGGTTGGGTTTTACCCAAATGTAACCGCCGGCGAACCAGGCGACTGCAAGGGAAAAACACACAGCGTCTGCTTTATTTGCGAACACTGTCCGGGCGCAATCATTTTTCAATACTGTCAGCAAAAAAGAAAAGGGCAACCGTCAGGCAGCGCACGCAACACCCCGCTTTTCCCATGTTCCCGTCATAATTGGCATGGGATGTGCGCATTTAAACAAATCATGGCAAGCCGAAGACAGGACACCGATGTAATTGGACTGATTGCCCGATGGGCGGGCTTTGTTCTGCTGATCTGTCTTTTTTTTCCCGCCGTTTGCCGGTCAATCACCGCACTGGGCTTCATGGCGGTGGGTCTGTCGGTTCTCGTCGTTGTGAGTCTGGTGGGCTTCGGCATCTACCGGATGGCCGCTTGGCGGAGCGGGACAAGGACAGCAACGGAAAATCCGTTTGCGCCTTCCACTGATAATTCGGATCCAACCTGGAACGACGACGAAGCGGAAGCCACCTTGGACCTTCTCGAACCGGCGTTGCGGCGCAGATACCCTTGGCGGCATGGAATCGCCGACCATCTTTAGCCGGCATTTTTCCATGACCAGACTGCCGGGCTGTTCCTGGTGTCTTGGCAACTTCGTGTCCACAATTCTCCAACCGGTCCGCAGGCAGAATCAGGCGCAGGCGGACTGGTCGCGGCGTAGTGTAACGAAGACGGATGAAAGCCCTGCAGTTTATCGGATTCAGGCAGTGGCATCGGATAACGGCCCATTTGTTTTGGGGTAGCCGTAGTGAGTTGGCCACCGCCCGAATCCAATTGACCTTCCCAGCAGATGCAATGCCGACCTTCGGGGCCAACGCTTATTTGTCAAAAAACCTCCGAAAATGTTGCCCACCGTTCCCCAGGCGGAACTGCAACGGTAGTCATAAGGCGGAATTAAAATTTGATGGCGCGGAAATCAACGCCAGTGTCCCGCTGCCCGGCACCAGCCGTGCGGTCCCTGGTACCAGTAGCCGCGAACCCAAACAGCACGGGCATAGGGCGGATAACCCCAGTGTCCCGCCACCCAAATCCATCCGCCATTCCACATCCATTCGCCGCCAATCCAGACATAGCCCGGACCGGGTGCGACAACGATGGTTTCCGACGGCGGGGGCGGGGGCGGTTGGGCGACATACACCGTGCTCGCCTGCGGCGCGGCCCCGGAAGTCCCTGGCGTGTTAATCATGAAATCAATGACCGGGTTGCTCACACCCGCGTTGCGCAAATCAATGATGTCCGCCGCACTGAGATGGTAGATGGTGCGCGAATTGCGTATCTGGCTGATAATGACGTTGTCGTCAAGCCCGGCTGCGGCCAGCGCCTTGACATCGCCCACGCTCAAGGGTTGTCCCTGGTCCACCCGCGCGTACGTCTGCGGCGACTGCTGGCGCAGCCGTTCCTGCTGTTGCCGGTCCATGGAGTTGCCGATCAATCCGCCGGCCACCGCCCCGACGGCGGCGCCAATCAAAGCGCCTTCGCCGCCATGCTGTTCACCGCCGATCGCCGCGCCGGTAACCGCGCCCGCGCCCCCGCCGACCAAGGCACCCGAGCCGGTGTAATTGGGGTCGCCATTGGGATATTCGCAACCGGCCAACATGAGGTCTGAAGCCACCAGCGCCAGAGTTAAAACCTGCAGTTTCATATTCAAGATTCTGTTTGTTCAGACCATCCAAGGCCTGTCCACATTCAAAAATCACCGAGCCGTATCAACTTCTGTCTCTTATGACGAAAGTGAAGGCGAAAAAGTTTCACACTACAGGATTAAAGCCAAAACGCCGGCGGGAAGGTTCTCCGCCGGCGTTGAAACAAGCTCAAGTCGGGATCAGAAGCCGATGGCCGGCCGGCCGCCCTGCTTGGTGATTTCCTTTTCGCCTTCCCAGACGGCCAGACCGGTCTTGGGGTTGGTCAACGAGAGTTGGAAGCTGAAGGTGGACTGGCTGGTATCGCCGTTGTGCACCATGGTTTGAATGATCTTGCCCGACAGGGTGAAGTCCGGCGTGCGGGTGGTTTGCTGGTCGGACTTGAATTCAGCCTCCTGCTGGAGTCCCTTGGCCATCGGATCCTCCGCGGTGCCGCCCAGGCCCATGGTGGTCGTGGTCTGGGCCTTGCCGCTGTTTAACAGGGCGACCCGGATTTTCTTGGTGAGCAAGTCGGTGTCAATCTGCTGGCCGGTGTTGTTGACGATGCGGCTGATGGCGAGCACGGCGGGCGGATTGGCCACCTTGTCGAGCACGCCGGACGCCAGCAGGTCGCTGGTCGCGTCGTTGGCGGCCTGGATGAAATCCTGGATGTTGATCGAATTGACGGTGACCAGGCTTTCGTGTCCGCCGGTCTGGATGTAATGCGCCCGGGAGGCGCAACCGCCGACAATCAGCGGGAGCGCCGCAGCCAGGATGGATAAAAGAATGGTTTTTTTCATGGAATCTTTCGTTTGGGGGTGATCAGTTTACGAGAAATTTGACCCGGAAATCCTTGCAGGCCGATGTAGGCGCCACAGCCGAGATGAATTTGCTTTCTCCGCCGTCAATCTGGTCGGGGACCGTCGGCGAGACAATATTGTTGATCTGCATGCCGTTGGCATCGAACCACTGAAACTGGTAGCTGAAACGCTCGAGCGAGCGTTTGTGGTTCTGCAGCTCGATCTGGACTTTCAGAAACCCGCCCGGGGTCATGGATTGATTGATGCCGACGAAGGCAACCTTCTTCGCGAGACTGCTGTCGGTGATGACGCGCGAGTCGGAGATCATCTGGCGCTGGCCCTCTTTCTGGGCGTTTTCGATGGAGTTCACCGAAGTCTTGCAACCGGTCAGGGCAATCAGGGCCGCGCCGGCGAGCGGGAGGAAAATTCGCGTTTTCATTTTAATTTAAATTGGGTCACCAGCAGCGGGCTGGTGGCGGTAATCGATTTGACATAGACAATGTTAATCGTGCCGTCCTCAATTGTCACCGGGATTTTTTGGGTGCCGCCGGGTGTTTCCAGCACGATCTTGCGGTCAGGCGGCGTGGGAAAGCGGCAGACTTGGAACTCCTTCGGCAAGGTTGTCCAAGTGCGTTCATCGGCGATGTTCACGGCGGCCTGGTAGATGGCGGTGCTGATCAGAGTGATTAGTTGGACCAAACCGTTCTGTTGCGAGGCTGCCTGGTTGGCGGCGTACGCCGCCGCAGCTTTGGCGATGGTGGACGCGATGGTCTTGGCGATGACAATCGGCATTTCATTCTTGAAATCGAGGCCGATGACGCTGTCCATACTGGCAACCGGGCAGGTCGTCGCGGTCGTGCTGCCGGCCGTTGCGGTGGCGGTTATGCTGCTGGCCGTTGTAGTCGTGCTGGTGGTAGCAGTAGTGGTGTTTGTGTTGGAGACGATTGCATTCGTATCGCCGGCCGCCGCGTTCGTGCTGCTGGCGGCTGTGGTGGTTGTGACTGTGGTGGTCGATGTGGCTGTAGTAGCTACAATATCTTGTGCTGGTACGATGATGCTGTTGGCCGTAACGGCCAGGCTGGGGAGATAATTACCCTGGGGCTTGAGCGTGGGAAATGCCGCGCCAACGTAGGGAACTTTTGGCAGCAGGACGGGAATGTCTATGCGGATCTGTTCACGGACTGGCGCACAGCCGGTTTCGAATATCACATAGGTTGTCGGGGTCAGCGGTTTGCCCTGCATCACACCGTCCACCGCCGCCAGGTCCTGTTTGACGTAATTGTTGTCCGGAGCAAATCCCACGACGCGTTCGAGTGATTTGTGGGCGCGTTCGAGGTCCGAGGCATCAGCGGCGTTGGCCATAAAGAACAGGCCGTCGAGATAAACGGTGAACGGGTTGACATAATCGGCATAGGGTTTGAGATTGCCGAGGCCGGCGTAAACCCCCTGAATTTGCGCCTGGAACTTGGGGTCTTGCTGCGCCTTGTCCACCGCGGCTGGACTGTTGGTCGTGGTGACGCCGGCATTGGCCGTAGCATTGGTATTGGCGGGGGATTTTGCCCTTTTCTTGAATTGTGATCCGGAAGCCGCAGTGGTGGTATTGGTGGCGGTGGCTTGGGCCTGGGCGGCGGCAATCCTTTTTTTATTGATCTCAACGGCGTCCTGCTGGCGCTGATAGGCGCGGATGAGTTCCACGCGCGCCTTGTCGGGTTCGCCCAGTTGAAGATAATTCAGCGCCTCGTAAGTGTTCAGCATGATGCCGTCATAGGCGCGGCCTTCGTAATCCAGATTGGCTTGATTGGACATAATCGCGCCGGCTTCCTGGCCGACCCGGACCTTGGCCTTCTGCGCATATTGGTCAATTTTATCCTGCGCCTGGTCAAACGCCTTGTTGCTCTCCTCGTATTTGCCCGCTCCACGCAGAACCGCGCCCTGTTCCAGGCGCCAGATGATGGCGTCCTTGTTCTTGGCGTTTTGGTCGGCCATCTTGGTGGCTTCCACGACGGCATTGGTCATATTCCCTTGATGCCAATACTTAATGACGTGGTTCTGCTGTTCGTAGGTCTTGCAACCGGTTGCCAGCAGTCCGATCACCGCGGCGAAAAGGAGCGGTTGGATGCCTGGGATGCGGTCAATGCGCATGAGTGGTTTCACTGTGATCCCTTCCGTTGGATTTTCTGCGGTTTTGCGTGGCTTACTGCGGTTTGCGCAGGACCGCGCCTTTGTCAATGCCGGTGTCGTCCAGAATTTCCGCCGTCGAGGTTTTGGGGTTGACCTGGGTGATCTTCACCTTGCCCACCTTCACTTCCTCCCGGCCCAGCGATTCCTTGGTGTCCGGGTCGATCATTTCCTCGCCCAGCGCAAAAACGTTGAAGGTGTCGCCCACGGACACCCCACCGCCTTCGCCGCGGTTTATCGTGATATCCTTGTCGCGCTTGAGGAGCACCTTGGCCGGAAACACCACGTCGGCGATGCGGTTGGCGATTTTCTGCGCCAGATCCCGCGAAACGGCCACCATCATCTCGTCGCTTAATTCGCCGTCCTTGACCACATAGCTGCGCTCTTCCTGGATTTTCTTGAATTCGTCGTTGCCAGTTTGAAAATTGGCCGACTCCAGCAATTTGCCCGTGCTCGAATCATAAACTTTTCCGACCACCGACAGCCGGAAAACGCGTTTGGTGGCGCTGCGGCCCGTGCCTTCAAACGTGGCTTTCTCGACGTAATCCTGAAAATCGTCAACGGTTGTTATCAGAAGATACTTGGCGCCGGCGAGCTTGCCGGCCTGGGCGGCGGTCTTGGCGTCCACGTTGCCGGACGCGCCGAGGTCCTGCTCCTTGATCACATCGGCCAGGTCGCTGCGCCCGACCACATCGAACTTGCGCGTGGCGTTGATGCGATCGACGAGCTGGCTGTCGAGCGATTCCACGATGCGTCCCATCTCTTCCTTTTTGTCCGGCTTGACCGAAGCGGTGAGGGAGGGAGTGGTTTTGATGGCGGCGACCGCCAGGGTAGCTTTGCCTTCCTGCGCGCGAGCCAGCGCGGGCAGCAGCAGGACGCTCAAGAGACCGAAACCGAAGTTGCGAATGGAGTTTTTCATGGCAGTTCCTTGATTCAATTAATAGAGGCTTTTGTAAATTTTGACGTTTTCCTTCGTGTCCACCCGGTAATGGCTTTCACTGAAAAATTTGGCGACGCCCTCAATCCGCTTGACCTCGGCGTCGGTCAGCTTGCGGTCGTCTTGCAGCGATTGCAGGAAGGCCAGATTTTCCTGCCAGCGCGCGAACCCTTCGTCGCTCATTTGCAGCGCCACGCGCAGTTTCTGGTTGTCATAGATATTGACCGTCCGCTCCCAATCCTTGAAGCCCTCGCGACTAAGCCGGAGCTTATGCAGGCCAGGATAGGCCTGGAAGGTGCCGGGCGCGGAGCCTATGGCGATGCCGTCGAGCTCGACCGTCACATCCAGCGGCTGGACCTCGATGGGGGCATTAGTCTTTACCACGCGCTTGTCCGCCGTCACCTGCACGTTTGGCACGGTGATGGGCTGCTCCTTGACATCGGTCATGGAGCAGGCGATGGAGAAATCGACCTGCTTGCTCTTGGCGACCTCGGCAGAAAATGACCCGGCGGCGCGGACAAGCAGGTCGGCCAACTGGCCGGCGGCGTCATCCAGCAATTCATTGATCACGTCACTGCTGTCCACCTGCAGATCGCCGGTCTGACGGATGGTTTTGGTGGCGGTAACCACGTCGCCCTTGATGGCACCGCCCGCGCCGGCCTCGACGATCTTGCAGCTCACGCGCAGGGTGTAGACGACGTTGATGGTATGGAAGCCCTCGCCACTGTAGGCTTTGCGCTCAGTACCGTAAGTCGCGAGGGACGGCATCAAAATGAAATCGGCCCCGAGATTTTGCGCCAGCCGCAACGCGGAGGTGTTGTCACTCAGTGCCTGATCCAGCCTGGTCGTGTCGGGGGTGGCGGCGAACTTGGACGAGTCCGCTTGCGCGACTTCCATGGACGCGGAACCGTGGCCGAACTCCCGGCTCACATTGGTTTGCCGGGCCTGATACCTCGATGAGGCCAACTGCGAAGCTTCATAGGTGGCGGCATTGGTACCAGGCGCAGACACGGTCGTGACGGTACCACTGCCGGACGTGTCCGGAGAGCTCTGGGTCGCGTCCGGGGCACTTTGCGTCTGGTCAGGGCCTTGAGTCTGGTCGGCAGTGGTTTGAGTTTGGTCGGGAGCATTTTGCGTCTGGTCAGGGGTGCTCTGGGTCGTGTCGGGCGCGCTTCCATTCGTAACGACAGTACTGGAATCCAAACCAGGCGTGGCTTCCGTTTTAACGTGTAACTTGGTGTTTTGGGCCAGTTCCTCATGCAATGAATCAGCAGAGGAAGAGTGGCTGTGGGAGGCGTTGAGGGCATTGGCGTGCATGGTGCTGTGCGAAGACGTGGCAACACCAATGTTGGAATAGGTTTTCAGGGCGTTGAGTGTGACATCGCGACTGATGACGGAGTAGCCCTTGCCGGCAATGCGACTGCTCAACAAATCCTCGAAGACAGCGACTTTTTCGTTGAGCTGCGCGCCGGCGCGGTTTTCGACGATGATGGCGACCTTGCGCTGCGGCGGGGCGGTCGTGGCATCGGCGGCCAACAATGATCCGGCGGCCAACAGGCCGGCGGCGAACACGAATTGGGTGTATAAGCGCATAAGCTTTTGCAGGTTAAAATTGGTTTATTGAGAGGTCCCGTTGGTAGTCGCCGGCGTGGCTGGAGCCGGAGCAGGAGTGGCCGGTGCTGCCGGCGGCGGAGCCGTCACTGCGGGCGGGGGCTTGGGATTGCCCGTCGGCGCCGGCATCTTCACCGGGCGGCCATATTGATCCACCAAAATATCGTACGGCACCTGGATGGTCCGGCCATCGGAAGTCGTTTCCGTGCGCCAGTAGCGGACCATGTGATAACTCGGATTGAACGGCGCGGCCATGCCATGGGCGACGCCTTCGACGGTGCCGACACCAAAGCCGGCAACGTTGCCGGCGGTAACCCCGACGGCGCCGCCGACAGTTTTGCCGGCGACCGGGCCGGGTTGATAAGGGCTGGTATGACCATAGTCGGTTCGCGCGCAACCGCTAAACAGCAAACCACACGACAGCGAGGCCAAACCGATGAGGTAAAGACGGTAAGATTTCATAACCATTTTGATTTTTGGAACCACTCTGTACCTAATACAGCAAACCTAGTGCCGGAACACGCGTCGTCAAGGAAATTCTCGCGTCGCGTTCCAAGCACCATCAACCGGCCTGTTTGCCAGCCAGTCAACAAGCTTGCCTTGCGCGCCGGGTGCCGTTTCAATGGACATGCATGTTGGCAAAACGGGTCATTCCGTGTCTGGACGTCCACGCCGGCCAGGTTACCCGCGGCGTCCAGTTCGGCAAGGCCGAAGCGGGCGAACTGCGCAATGTCGGCGACCCGGTCGCCCTGGCGCTCCGCTACAACGAGCAGGGCGCGGATGAAATGGTGTTCTTCGACATCACCGCCAGCGCGCACGGCCGCGCGACCATGGTGGACGTCATCCAGCGCGCCGCCGACCAGTGTTTCATGCCGCTTACCGTCGGCGGCGGCCTCCGGAGCGTGGAAGACATGTTTACCATGCTCCGGGCCGGGGCGGACAAAATCAGCATCAACTCCTCGGCGCTCGCGAATCCCGACTTGATCCGCGCCGGCGCGGAGAAGTTCGGCAGCCAGTGCATCGTGGTTTCGATTGACGCCAAGAAAATCGCGCCCGACAAATGGGGCGTGTTCTCGCACGGGGGACGCAAGGACACCGGCCTCGACGCCGTCGAATGGGCCAAACGCGCCGTTGAGCTTGGCGCGGGCGAGATTGTGTTGAACTCCATTGACGCCGACGGCACCAAGGCCGGCTTTGACCTGGTCATCACGCGGCGCATCAGCGAATCGGTGGGCGTGCCGGTGGTGGCCAGCGGCGGCGCGGGCAGTCTGGAGCACATGGCCGAGGTGCTGCTCGAAGGCCGGGCGGATGCCGTCCTCGCCGCGAGCATTTTTCATTTCGGCACCTACACCGTCGGCGACGTGAAAAAGTTTTTGGCGAAACAGAACATTCCGGTCCGGTTGTGAATTGAACATGGTTTTGGCGTCCAGCGCCGGAGGCGCGGCATCTTTGTAGAACCCGGACAAAAAAGATTTTCAAGCTCCGTCACGAGCGGCATCTTTTGTGCAGCCGTTCCCAGAATACGCCGCCCCGACGGGGCTGGAGATTCCACTGGTTCTGGTTTCTATAAAGATTTTGCTCCTGATGGAGCTTGCCGAAATGGATCACCGGAAAATCCTCCGCGTTCCCATTTGACTCCGCCTGCGGGTGAACTCATTTTTGCCGCATGAATTTTACCGAATCCCGCTGGTTGCCGGTCGTGCTGCTGTCCTGCTCGAATGTTTTCATGACGTTCGCGTGGTACGGCCACCTGAAATTCAAAGGCAAACCGCTGCTGCTGGCCATCCTGGCCAGTTGGGGCATCGCGTTTTTTGAATATGTCCTGCAGGTGCCGGCCAACCACTGGGGCAATTCGGTCTATTCCGCCTCACAATTGAAAATCATCCAGGAGGTCATCACGCTGTCGGTGTTCGTCGTGTTCGCCATTTGTTATCTGGGTGAAAAAATCCGGTGGAATTATGTCGCGGCGTTCGCGTGCATCCTGGCGGCGGTGGCTTTTGCGTTCCTGCCGAAGGAATAAAATTGGTCGAGGATCGGGCGGCGAGAGTCGGGGAGTGGATTCAGCCGCTCCGCGGCATTATTTTGCCTTGGACCCTCGTCCTTCGACCCTCGACAAGCTCATTTCGTTTTGTTTAATTGGCCCTGCCCGATGAGAAAATCGCTTGCCATCGCCTTGACCGCCTTTTTATGCGGCGTTTTTTCGTCGGTGGCGCAGACAAATGCGGTGCCACAGGCAGAGCCGCAGTTGGAGGCCTGGGCGCTCAACGAGATCATCCCCGGCGCGCGCGTCGGGAGCCTCTACACGGAGGGAGACACCATTGTTGGCACGAATGGCATTTTCGTCAAACGCGGCGAAACGACCCTGACCGCGGACAGTGCCACCGTGAACCAGCAAACGGGCGAGGTGGTGGCCGACGGCAACGTGCGCATCGAACAGGGCGATCAGATCTGGATCGGGGAACACATCCGCTACAATTTCAAGACGCGCCAGATGCAGAGCGAACAGTTTCGCACGGGCAAACCGCCGGTGTTCGCCCAGGGCGAACAATTGCAGGGCGACACGAGCAACCAGGTTTACAACGCGCGCCACGCCTTCGTCACCACCGACGACGTGAGCAGCCCGGAATTTTACGTCCGCGCCAGCCACATAAAAATCGTGCCCGGGAAATATATCGAGATGTGGAACGCGGTGGTTTACCTGGACGGTGTGCCGGCGTTTTACTTTCCGTATTACCGGCGCGAACTGGGACCGCACGCGAACAATTTGAATTTCATCCCCGGCTACCGCACCGCCTACGGGCCGTTTTTGCTCAGCACTTACACGTGGTATCTCAACGATGCGGTGGACGGGAAGTTTCATCTGGACTATCGCCAGGAGCGGGGCATCGGCACGGGACCGGACCTGAATCTGCACCTCGGTCAATGGGGCGAGGCGGCATTCAGGTATTATTACCTGAATGACCAGAATCCAAACACCAGCACGAACGGCACGCCGTGGACCAACGGCATTCCCGAAAACCGGCAGCGCTTCTACTTCGGCTACCAGGCCACCCCGGCCACCAATCTGAACCTGAAGGCGCTCGTGAATTACCAGACCGACCCGCTCGTGGAGCATGATTTTTTTGAGGGCGACTATCGCAACAATCCGCAGCCCAACACGTTCACCGAGGTCAACAAGTATTGGGACAACTGGAGTCTCGATGCCTTAACCACGCCGCAGGTAAATGATTTCTTCGACCAGGTCGAACGCCTGCCCGACGTGAGGCTCACCGGCTACCGCCAGCAGGTGCTGAACACGCCGGTGTATTACGAAAGTGAAAGTTCGGCGGGCTATTACAAGATGTTTTTTGCGGAAACCAATGGCGGAACCATCCCGCCGCCGGCTTATTCCGCCTCCCGGGCCGACACCTTTCATCAACTGCTCCTCCCGGAAACCTTTTTCGGCTGGCTGAATGTCACGCCGCGCGTCGGCGGCCGCTTCACCTATTACAGCTCGGAGACCGGCCCGGGGGGCACGAACTCGGAGACCTGGCGCAACGTGTTCAACACCGGCGTCGAAATTTCGTTCAAGGCCTCGCAGTTGTGGGCGGGCGCGACGAATTCATTGCTGGCCATCAGCGGCCTCCGCCACATCATCGAGCCGTCGGCGACCTATGCCTACGTGCCCAATCCCAGCACGCCGCCGGCGCAACTGCCGCAGTTTGATTCCGCGCTGCCCAGCCTGCAGCTGCTGCCGGTTCAATTTCCCGACTACAACAACATTGATTCCATTGACAGCGAGAATGTGATTCGTTTCGGCCTGCGCAACACGCTCCAAACGATGCGCGCCGGACAGCTCGACAATCTGCTGGACTGGAACGTGATGCTGGACTGGCGGCTCACCCCGGGCCGGAACCAGAACAACCTCGACGAACCATTCAGTCCGCAGCAGAATCTCAGCGATCTGTACTCCGACCTCGCGTTCAAGCCGCGCTCGTGGATTGTGTTTGATTCGGAATCGCGCTACGCCATCGACGGCGGCCGTTTGAATCTGACGTTTGATCAACTCACCTTCACGCCGAATGAACGCTGGAGCTGGGGCTTCGGCTACTGGTATTTGCGCAACGGTTTTGACGGCTTTACCCAAAACGACAATTACATCACCAGCACGTTTTTTTACCGGCTGAATGACAACTGGGGTTTTCGCATGCGGCACGATTACAATGCCGCCGACGGCCAGTTACAGGAACAAAATTACACGATCTATCGCGACCTGCGGAGCTGGACCGGCGCGTTGACTCTCCGGGTGATTGACAACAGCACCGGCCCGACGGATGTCACTGTGGCCTTTACCTTCTCACTCAAGGCCGCGCCGAAAACCCGCCTTGGCGAGGACACCGCCCAGCCCTATCACCTCGTCGGGGAGTGAAATTCAACCCGGGCCAGGGCTGCAATTACCAGCGAAGCGATTGATCTTCCCTGCCTCCCCGCGTCTTTGCGTTTGATCAACTCTCCCTCGGCCGTTTGACGACGACGTCAATTCCCGCCTTGTTCTTCGCAATCATGTTCGCGGGCAGGATGCCGCGCCAGAAGACGTTCGGGTAAATCACCGCCCCGGGACCGACGATGCTGCCGGGGTTCAACACCGCATTGCAGCCAACCTCCGCGCCATCACCCAGCAGCGCGCCGAACTTGCGCAGGCCGGTGTCGAACGGCCGGCCATCCACCTCCACCTCGATGTTGCCGGGGAACAGTTTGTAGTTGGATATTTTCACGCCCGCGCCGAGGTGCGCCTGGTGGCCCAGGATGGAGTCCCCGACGTAATTGTAGTGGGGCGCGACGGCGTGATTGAACAAAAGCGAGTTTTTGATTTCGGTCGAATTGCCCACCACACAATCGTCGCCAATGACGACGTTTTCGCGGAGGTAGGCGTTGTGGCGGATCTGGCAGTTGCGACCGATGATGGCCGGGCCTTTGATCATCACGCCGTCCTCGACCACCGTGCCTTCGCCGATGAAAACCTTTTCACCGATGAAAGCCCGGCCTTCGCACTGGTTGCGCAATTCCGGTTTCAGGTTTGCGGCGAGGTAACCTTCGATTTTCTTGAGCGCTTCCCAGGCGAACTCGCAGCCGTTGAAAATGGCGGCGTGCCCGGTCTGGCCGAGGTCAAACAGGTCGGCGGGTTTGAACATGGGGGCAGGTTAGGCCAAAGGCCCGGGCGGCAAAAGCGCGATTTTTGCCCCCACGGACAACCGCCGCGTCGGTGTTGCGCTTGCCATTCATGGCGGCGGGGTTATTTTCCCGGCTGGCGCCCCCATAGCTCAAATGGATAGAGCAGCGGTTTCCTAAACCGTTTATTCCCGTTCAATTCGGGATGGGGGTGCCATATTGAAAACATTGGTTATATTACATGTTTCAATGTCGCTCAATTGCGAATGGTATTGACGTGTTGCAACATATATGCAACACTATCACGCATGAAAACTACCCCAGCACGAAAAGCCAAACAGGGCGAAAGCTGGCCTCGGAAGGTACAACCAGGCCGCGCAATCGTCACCGTGTATCGCCGTAAGACCCCGAGCGGAAATTTCGGCTACATGGTGAGCAACTACGCTGACGGCGACCGCCGCCGTTTTGACAGTTACGCAAACGAATCCGATGCGCTGGAAGCGGCGGACAAGCTGGCCAGACGGATTGACAGCCGCGACTACGTTGCCGCCAGTATGACGCGGGAACAAGCCATTGAGTTCGCCAATGCGTCGGCGAGGTTGAAGCCGTTCAACGTTACCGTGGACGCGGCAACTGCGACTGTGGCCGAATGTCTCAAGACTGTTGGCGATCTGTCCACCCTGCACGCCGCCGTGAAATTCTACCGGCAACGGCATCGCAAGGTGACTAATAAGCGCGTGGCGGAAGTCACCACAGAGCTTTTACAAATCAAAAAGGCTCGCGGCGCATCGGCGCGCTACTGGAAAGATTTGGATTGTCGGCTCGGCGCGTTCGCCAAGTCGTTTCAAGTTGATATTGGCAACGTAACCACGGCGCAGATTCAAGCCTGGTTGGACGGCCTGAATCTCTCGGCCCAGTCTGTGACAAACTTCCGGCGCGTCCTGAATCTGCTTTTCTCGTTTGCGATTGCACGCGGTTATGCCGTGGACAATCCCGTTGCCGGCGTCGAAAAGGTCAAGGTCAACGGCGGCGAGATTGAAATCTTCACGCCCGCCGAAATTCAGCGATTGCTGGCCGCCGCATCGCCGGCCTTCCTGCCGTGTCTTGCGCTCGGCGCGTTCGCCGGTTTGCGTTCCGCTGAGATTGAACGGCTGGAATGGTCGGACATACACCTTGCCGAAAAGTTTATCGTTGTTGGCGCAAGCAAGGCAAAGACCGCTTCTCGGCGGGTCGTTCCCGTCTCTGACAACCTCGCCGCGTGGCTTGCTCCTTATTTTGAGATGACGGGCAAGGTCTGGACGGGCGGCTGGCTCTACAAGGCGCAACGGGATTGCGCTGACGCGACCGAAGTTAAAGCCGACGCCAAGAAAAACATCCCCGTTCAGAAGCCGGTGAAGTGGAAAGCGAACGGATTGCGGCACAGTTTTGCCAGTTATCGGTTTGCGCAAACTGGCGATGCTGGCCGCGTGGCAGGCGAGCTTGGCAATTCCGCTGCCGTTGTGTTTCGACACTACCGCGAGCTTGTCCGGCCCGCCGATGCCGTGAAATGGTTTGCGGTCGCACCGGAGCAAGCCGCGAACGTTGTGACGCTCGCCGCTGTTGCAAACAAATGAATTCGCCATGAAAGACAGACCGGACCAATCCACCTTGGAGTCCGACCGCATCGCCAACGAATTGCGCTTGGTGAAGGCGTACTGGCTAAAAACAATCTGGCCTTACATTGCAAAACGCCATTTGCAGGGCGTGGAATTTTACATGGCGGCTGATGCTCACCGCCGCCTGCAAGCCGCTCAAAGGCGGGCCGAGGATTGGAATAGGACAAGCAACGGCAAGCGTTGTCCAGTTCCTGCGGAGGCGGGCGCGGATTTGACCGAGGCTCGCTTCCACGAACCGGAGGAATTATGCCGGGACGAAAATTTGAAGCCGGAAACCTTGGCCAAGATAGCAGCGCCATTGGTTCAGCCGCGCCCGGAGAATTTGACACCCAGCGCGGCTATTGGTGTCGCCCACGATTCATTGCTGTCGGCAGAACAATATATCAAAGCCTTGCCGGAACAGAAACACGGGGCAGACCGCTTTGCGGAAGATTTAGGGTGGGCGGTTAGTCCGGTCACTTTTGCGCAGATCGAAGCAAGCAATGGGAAGGGCTCAGGACAATTGCCACTATTGCCGCCTGTTGCACGGAAACAGAAAGGCAGGACTGACCGAGACGAGCCATTGTCCGGCAACGCGATTAAAAAAGCCGTGGAGCGTTTCTTGAACGGACACGCTCTGCGCCTGACCCAGAAGGAATACGAGCGCGACCCGGCGAAAACTGAGAGTGGAAGGCCCAAGACTTATCACGAATGGCAGAAGGACAACAAACGGCGCATTGAGGATTGCTTGCAGAACAATTGGATTTCACTCCAAGACCTTTGCACGTTGCGCAGCGAACGATTTTGTAGGCAGTCGCAATCCCGGTCGCAGACTGCGGCTACACGCGAGCAGAAAAAGCGCGCGCACAAGCCTAAAAAACGCAACAGCGACCGATAGCCTCACCACCGGTCAACAAGTTTTGCTGTGCTGTACACGGCACTTGCCGTGTTCCAAGCCGGACTTCCTGTGCTTGAAGTGACACTTCCTGTGCTCTTTCGGCGACGCGCGCCATCCATAAAAAAGTCCAGCGTATTTTGGGTGCATGACAAGCATTATACGCACGCCGGATGCCGCCACCGACAATAAGTTGGCGGCAGAAATCACTGATAAACGCGGTTTCGGTCAACGCTGGCTCTTTTCGACACGCCACGTGGACAACCTTATCGCCGCTGGACTCCCGCACTGTAAAATCGGCTCCCGCCGCATTCGCATCCTGATTGGGGAAGCCGACAAGTGGATGGTCGAAAAATACGGCACCCAACGGCGCGGCGCGGCTCAGACGACCGGGAAAGGAAGCGCGCAATGAACCCGCCAAATAAAACAGTGCGTCCCTCCGGGCAGCAAAGCTCGCCTGCACAAGCCCCCGTGATGCCGACGCCCGAGCCGGTTACACCGGGATCGGCACCCGCACCGGAACCGCCGCCTGCATCCGTCACCCTGGCCGAATCCAAGCGGCTGATTGAACTGGAAAAAATCATTGAGGCCGGGCGGCAAACTTTCGTCGCAGTTGGAACTGCGTTGGCGGAAATTCGGGATGCACGTCTTTACAAAGTCCACTTTTCAACCTTCGAGGATTACTGCGTCGGCAAGTGGGGGTTCAAACGCGCCCATGCCCACCGGCTGATTCAAGCTGCCAGCATCGCCAAAGATTTGTCTCCAATTGGAGACATCAAAACAGAATCCCAGGCGCGTGAACTCGCCAAGGTGCCGAAGGACCAGCGCGAGGCGGTCATCAAGGTCGCCATCACGACGGCCAAGACCGCAGGCAAGCCGATTACCGCAAAAGACATCCAGATCGCCGCGTCACCGGCACCGGGAACGGAACCAGATTTCCGCCGCAGGTTTCCGGCGGCGATGAAAGGATCAAAAGCGGCGTGGAAGTGGTGGTATAACACCACGAGTCCAGAAAAGCGTGGAGCCTTTTTCGGGATGATTCTCGCCTCAAACAAGCCGGTCGAAGTCCAGGACAAGAAAACATTCACAAAAAAGGTCGAGCAATGGTTGGCGGAGAATGTCACCGAGACAGGAGGACGCCATGAATGAGCCTGCCCGCAAGTCTGCCACTCATGGAACGCAACGGCTGATGGCTCGTTACACCCAGGACCAGACCGTCACTAATGCGGTGTTAAAACTACCCAGTTCGGTTGTGGTGCATCCAAAATCAAAAACCGGGTCATGGCAGGGGGACAAATGAAATCCGCCCGGCGTTTCTCAAAGGCCAGTCGTTCCACCCACCGCAAGATCGAGCTGGCCATCCAGCGCGGTTGGCGGCCCGGGCTGAAAGTCAGCGATGCGATCAAACGCCGGCCCCGGCAGGACGGTGGCCAGTGACTGGGAATAAATCACTCTTGGTTTACCGCCGCCTGATTCACGACAACCGCCTCGCACACGGCGCGTTTCGGCTTTGGCATTATCTTCGGGACCGGGCCGACAATTTCGGCAATTGCTGGCCGACGCAACGGCAGATTGCCCAGGACCTTCACTGTAAAACTCATTCGCTCGCTGGCTGGACGGACCAACTTGTCAAAGCCGGTTATTTGGCAACTAAAACGGGAGGCCCGAACCACAACCTCCGTTACACAATTCTGTTCGGCGACGGTAATGGCGATATGCCCGAATGGGCGACACGCGGCGACGCCCCAAAGGGCGACACGAAAACGGCTTCGTGTAGCCCAATGGGGATTGTGGTGACGCCCATCGAGGCGACACCGCGCGTCGCCCCAAAGGGCGACGTAAGTAATCCCATAGGAGTAAAAACAATAAGTAAGGGGAAGGCGTCCCCCCAAGTTTCACAGAAGTTTTTCCCGAGTGAACTGGACAAAGCGATTGCCGACCAACATGGCGCGATCAAACGCACACCGTCAGATGACATTGCCACCTCGGATGCGCTTTGGGAGAAATTGCACGAACTTGAAACGCTAAAATTCGGCCATGCAATCACGGCGCGGAAACCCAGCACGCCGAAAAACACACCGCAACTTTCGCAACCGAAAGGGGCCATAAACTTCTGGAATTTGCCCGAGGGAAAACGAAAATCGTTGACGGCGCAACTTCACGCAGCCAGAGAGAACCCGCCGGCACCGGCACCGGATTCGGATCAACCCTGATTCCATTTGAACGCTTACCGTGGACAGTTCAACGGTCCTTCTGTTTTGAAAATCCAACCCGTGATTATCGTGGACACCCGTGAGCAAACGCCGCTGGTGTTCAAACATCTTCCGGCCCGGCCCGGCCCGCTCACGACGGGCGATTATTCCTTTGCCGGCGCGGAAGAACTGTTCAGCATCGAGCGCAAGTCCATTAGCAACGGCTTGGGGGCGGGCAACCTGATCTACTCGCTGGCGGCTTCGGGCCAACAACATCTGTTCTCCACCCAAACCGACGCGATCCAGCGCCAGGCCCTGGTGGACGACTGCGTGGCCCGCGCCCAAGGTAATGCCGCCTTCGCCGCCGCCATGGACAGCCTGCTGGTGCCGGAAACCGGGGTCGCGCTGGCCGACACTCCGGCGGAAATCATCGGCAACACCAACTCGCCGCTGTATGACGACGTAACCATGTCGAACCTGCTGTACTTGAGCGCCACCAGCGGCGACGGAAGCGTGACGGTCTCCAGCAACCTGTTGAGTAACCTTTTCACCAATGAAATGCAGACCTTCTGGGGCGCCATCAACACCAATTTGGCGGTGCTCTCGCAGATCAACCAAAGCCAGCCGGACATCCTCTCCCAACTAACCAACCAGGCCGCCAACGCGCAACTCGTAGCCGCGGTGCAACAAGGGCAGCCGGCCAGGCTGGCTTGTGCCACCGCGGCCGTCCTGGTCCAGTCCAAGCTTCTGGCAGTCACGGCCCCACAGTCCTCGGAGGCAGACCAAATCATAGAGGCTGCGAGCGCGGGGATTGAGATCGGCGCAGGGATTGACAGCTTGTGTATGAAAGATCCACAGGGTGCTAATTCGTTGATGTCGGGCATTCTCGATACCTTCAACATGTGTAGCGGCACCGAATCCGAGGCAGATCAGACCCAAGACGAGATCGTGACCGAAATCCAAAACACCCAGACCCTGATCGGGGATTTAAGCGCCAATGTGAATTACGGTTTCGACCGCGTGGACGACTCGCTCACCAACATTTTCGACACGATGAACGCGCAGTTCACCGAAATTAAGTACACGCAGATCGGCCAGAACCACGTAATCGCCCAACTTAAAGAGAGCGTGGCCGACCTCCGTGGAGGTCTGGTGGGCGTGCAGACCAGCCTCGACTACCTCGAACAAGAGCTTATCGCCGGTTTCCAAACGACTGAGCGTGATACATACCTGATCTCGCCGGCAAGCGATGCTCTTTTCTACCAATTGCGATATGAAGGAAGCACCTTGAATTTGAGTGGTTACGAGAGTTACGAAAACACGTTCCGCGATTTTGTCACCACCTACGCGCCGGACAATAACCTCTCTCCCGACGATGATTCTAGTTCTCTGCAGGGACAACTCGCCAAATTCCCCTTGGATGCCAACCTGAATTACATTAAACAATATTTATTAAACGCCCTCGGCCAGACCACGGGAGGCCCGAACCCGCCCAACTATCTACCCAACCCCACGGACTGGTTCGCCGGCGCCTACGCCTTGATGCAATTGGACGTGGAGAACCCGATGCTTTTCCGCAAAATATCAGTGGGGGACATTAACACCGTCAGCGCGAATGGCCAAAATCTCGCCAACTTCCTCGGCAGTCTCACCTTCAGCGGCACCAACATTAACTGGGGGCTGTACAACGCGTTGGAGACCAACTACCTTGGCAGCCTGGTTGCCTTCAACAACCAGCTCACGACCGTCGAGGAGGGGTATGCCGCCAGCACCAATTTCGCACTGGACACCTGGCAGGGATGGGACGCCAACGCCCCGCGCGTCACCGCCACCAATTCCGCCCTGTTGGTGGCCACGCCCAGAAACCTCATTGCGGCGGGCTTTTACTTCAGTCTGGCCCTCCAGGCCAACGGCACGGTCGTCGGCTGGGGGGACAACACCTACGGCCAACTCACGATCCCCTCCGCCGCAACTAACCTGGTGTCCATCGCGGCAGGCGCTTATTATTGCCTGGCCCTCAGGGCCGATGGCCACGTCCTCGCATGGGGAAACAACACCTACAGCCAGACCAACGTTCCCGCCAGCGCCACCAATGTGATCGCCATCGCGGCAGGCGCTTATCATTGCCTGGCCCTCAGGGCCGACGGCAGCGTGGTGGCTTGGGGAGCGGGAACTAACATAGGTTCAACCCCCAACTTCGGGCAATCGATCGTGCCAGCGATCGCCACCAACATCACGGCCATCACCGCCGGGAGCTATCACAGCCTGGCGTTGCGAGCCGACGGCACACTGCTGTCTTGGGGTAATGACAACAACCAAACCGACATCCCCTCCGACGCGACCAACGTCATCGCCATCGCCTCTGGCCAGGATTTCAACCTGGTGCTGAAGGCCAACGGTACGTTGGAGACCTGGGGAGGCTCCGACTCTTACAACGACTGGAATTATCCCGAGGGAGCGACTAATATTGTCGCCATCTGGGCGAACGGTTGGGACGGCTTTGCGATTCGTAACGATGGAACTGTGTTCAGTTGGGGACGGAACGACGTTAGCCAGCTTGCTCTGCCCCCGAGCATTACAAACCCGCAGCAGTTCGCGCCGGGCTGGCTCCACACCCTTGCCCTCCTGCCTGACGGCACGATCCTCGCCTGCGGTGACAACTCGTCTGGAGAATCCACCGTCCCTGTCTGCCTCGCAACCCCTCCCGACCGCAACCACATTGCGGCGGGCCCGGATTTCAGTCTGGCGCTCAAGGCCGACGGCACGGTCGTCGGCTGGGGATACAATTACCAGGGCCAGGCTACTGGCGTGCCGAATACGGTCTCGCCTTACATCTCTTCCGGCCCCGTGACCTACGGAGGGCTAACATTGTCCAACGTGGTGGCAATTGCGGCGGGCTCGTATTCCTCGGAATTCAGTCTGGCCCTCCAGGCCAACGGCACGGTCGTCGGCTGGGGAGACAATGGTTCGGACCAGATCACCATTCCCGAGAGCGCCAGCAACGTGGTGGCAATTGCGGCGGGCGGGACCTCTTTCAGTCTGGCGCTGCGAGCCGACGGCACGGTCGTCGGCTGGGGATACAATCACCAGGACCAGATCACCATTCCCGAGAGCGCCAGCAACGTGGTGGCAATTGCGGCGGGCGGGGCTTTCAGTCTGGCGCTCAAGGCCGACGGCACGGTCGTCGGCTGGGGAGACAATAACCAGGGCCAGGCTACTGGCGTGCCGAATACGGTCTCGCCTTACATCTCTTCCGGCCCCGTGACCTACGGAGGGCAAACATTGTCCAACGTGGTGGCAATTGCGGCGGGCGTGGATTTCAGTCTGGCGCTCCGAGCCGACGGCACGGTCGTCGGCTGGGGAGACAACACCCACGGCGAGATCAATGTTCCGGCCAGCGCCACCAACGTGGTGGCAATTGCGGCGGGCGGGACCTCTTTCAGTCTGGCGCTGCGAGCCGACGGCACGGTCGTCGGCTGGGGATACAATGGATACGGCCAGGCTACTGGCCTGCCGAATACGGTCTCGCCTTACAACTCTTCCGGCCCCGTGACCTACGGAGGGCAAACATTGTCCAACGTGGTGGCGATTGCCGCGGGCAGTGAACATAGCGCGGCGCTGAAAGCGGACGGAAGCGTCGTCGCTTGGGGAGACAATGGCGCGGGCGAGACCAGTGTTCCGGCTAGCGCGGTTGACCTTTCCGCCTGGGGAGAACACCCGCCTGGCCTGTGGAGTGTCCCAACGGTTTCCAGCCCGATCACGGCGGTGGCTTCCGGTTCAGCGCACTGCCTGGCGCTCAGCGCCAACGGCTCGGTGGCCGCCTGGGGATTGAACACCTGGGGACAGACGGACGTGCCGCCGCAAACCCAGAGCGGCGTGCAGGCGGTGGCGGCCGGTTTCGGGCACAGCCTCGCGCTGACAACCAGCGGCTCCGTGCTGGCCTGGGGACTCAATGACTGTGAGCAAACCAACGTTCCTGCCGCGGCGCAGAGCGGCGTGGTGGCCATCAGCGCCGGCGGGAAACACAACCTGGCGCTCACGACCGGCGGCCAGGTGGTGGCTTGGGGACTGAACGACGACGGCCAGACGAACGTGCCCGAGTATGTTCCAGGCTACTTGGAATTGGTTCAAGGCAATGTGGTCGCCATTAGCGCCGGCGGCGAGCATAGCCTCGCCTTGACCGCCAACGGCTTGGTCGCCGCTTGGGGAGACAACGACGACAACCAAACCAGCGTGCCGCCGCAAGCCCAGGGCGGGGTGGTGGCCATCGCGGCGGGCCGTTACCACAGCCTGGCGCTCACGTACGCCGGCCAGGTGGTGGCGTGGGGCTTAAATTCCAGCGGGCAATGCAACGTGCCGGCGGCAGCGCAGTCCGGCGTGGTGGCGATTGCCGCGGGTAACACCCATAGCGCGGCGCTGAAAGCGGATGGAAGCGTCGTCGTTTGGGGTTACGGCCCTGCCGCATTTATCGGGCAGCCTGCCGGCAACGTCGTGGCCATGGCCGCCGGCGACCAAGACACCCTGCTCTTGCAGACCAGCACCGCCTCAGGCACCAACAGCGTCCAGTCGCTGTCGTTTGTTGGGGCGCAGATTCCCTCCCGCGTGGTGTCCTTGTTCCAGACCTGCAACCAGGAAACGATTACGGAACTGGGCTTGGGTGGTAGTGATTTGGACAACGCCGCCGAGAGTCTCTCGGGCACAGAGGCGCTGCTGGCGGACGTGCTCGAATTGGGAATGCCCTATACCATGGAGCGCGATGGCATCCTGCATGGTTTCCTGTACGGGAGCGAATCGTTGCTGGACATCGGCACTGCCACCAGCTTCCTGAACACCCAAAATGCGCAGCTCCAAGCCAACGCGCCACCCCAATCGCTCGGGTACGTGGCCCTGCTCCGCTACGAGGGCTTTACCAACCAACTGACCGCGGACCTCAATGCCCTGCAAGCGACCGGCCAGCCGGAAATCCCGCGCCTGGTGGGTCATACCATGCGGCTGCTGAATGTGCTCGCCGACGCCTGGACCTGGCCGACGAACGCCCCACCGCCCGCCTTGGAACTTAGCCGGGCGACAAACAGCCTCAGTCTGATTCTCTACGGCATGCCTTACGCCCAATACACCTTGCAGTATTGCGACAGCTTGAGCGCGCCCGGCTGGACGACAACCAGCCTCACGAACCTGGAAAGCGATCAGACGAACACTCCGCCCGTTTCCGGAAGCCCGCAGCGATTCTACCGCACCCTGCTGCCGATGCCATGATCAGGGAATGCGGATGCGGCGGGCCGTTTCCTGCCCGCCGCCGACTGCCAGCCAAGCCCCCGCAGGTTTCTACCGGCTGAAATGGCAGTGAGAAGTGGAAAGTTGAGGGCGTAAAGCCGTATGTGGGTCGCGCCGTTTTGCAGGGTTTAGCGTCGCGGGAAGCAACGAATCTCCCATTTGAAACGGACGTGCCGGCTCAGACGCATACGGAACATCCCACTTCAACCTTCGCGCAAAGGAGGGGTGTATGAGCTTCCCCGAAATCATGGGTTTGGTAACCGGCCTGTTGCAATTCATCGTCGCTGGCTACGCGCTGCGGTTGAACCGGATCTTCGGTACGGCGCGTGTGGGCTGGTCGCTGTTCTGGGCCTTTGCGCTTCTGGCGCTGCTTCACTTGATTCAATCCGTGACCTCGTTGAATGCCGGTGCGCCGCTGGGGATCGAAATCGAGGTGATGTATGCGCTTATTTCGCTGTTGCTGCTGACCGGTCTGGTCCACATCGAAACCCTGCTCAAAGAACGGCTGCGGGTGGAACAGGAAGAAGAACACAGACAGGTCGAATTGGAATCACTCGTCAAGGAGAAGACGGCGCACCTGACCAGGGCCATCGAAGAGTTGCTATTGGAAATTGCCGAACGCAAACGGATGGAGGCGGAAGTCGAGAGGACGCATAAAGAACTCCTTGCCGCCTCCCGCCAGGCCGGGATGGTGGAGATAGCCAATTGCGTGCTGCACAACGTGGGCAACATGCTCAAGAGCGTCAACACCTCCACCGCCCTGGTTTCCGACCAGATCAAGCAGTCCAAAATCGGCAACGTTGTCCATGTCGGCAACCTGCTTCGTGAACACGCTGCCAATCTGGGCGAGTTTCTGATGCACGATCCGCGGGGCCAAAAGCTACCGGTGTACATCGCGCAACTGGCCGAGCATCTGGCCGCGGAACAGGCCACTCTCAAAGCCGAACTGGAATTCATCCGCACCGACATCGAATACATCAAGGAAATCGTGGCGATGGAACAGAATTGCGTCAAACTGGCCGGGGAAACCGAAAGAACGAAAGCCGCGACTTTCATCGAGACGGCGATACTGAATAACGGCCACGCGGTGGCCCACCCAAACGGCCAGACTTCCCGCGAACAAGAAGCGCCTGTCCCGGCCATCACTGCAAATTCTCATTAGAATTCTCCCCTTCTGGCAGCATTGCGCCACAGGGCGCGGCCAAAGACGTGGGAGTTGTCATCGCCTGTTCGGGTTTCCCGCCTGTTCCCCACTACCCCTTCGGCGAAGCCTCCAGGCTCGAAACGTCCCACGACTTTGGCCTGTGGAATGAGCGGGCGTGCCAATGGAGCATTCGCCCGCAGACATCCGCTCAAACGGGTTTTAACGGGTTATGGAGGTATTCTCGGTGGCCACGGACAGATCGCCGGCCACCGCGGCGCTCAGGAGGGGACGACGGGTGTATCATGGATCGTTGGCGACCCGCCGTCCAGGCGTGTCCGCTGCACCCTTGCAAACCGCCAACGATGCAAGGTAATGAGCATGGTTCGTTCCAAAAAATATCCTGTTTTGCCACAATTGCCACAAGGATGAGGATACGCCCGCCGCTCCGCAGTTCTCCAAAACGTCACCGGCTTGTTTCCGTCCCGTCTTTGACGCAATGAATGCGTTGTGGTGGAGTATGCGTACGCCTAGCATTCAAGGATGGTTCGATCTGGTTCCTTAAGGCGCTGGTGCGCCCGCACCGGCGCCTTTCCTGTCGGGTTTCGCAACTCCGTTCCAAATCGGATATACTTTACCGTCAGAACTTCAGTTCCTCACCAAACACATCAACCAAGAAAGGAAAACTCGACTTGTGGAGGCAAGATTGCTGCTCCACATTGAGCGTGGCCTCTGGCGTCTGCCGTGATTTGGGGGACGCAAAAATCTTTGATTTTTCACTGGACAACCGCGCCGCAAAAGCTAGCCTGTCAGGCTCTTTGGCCAAAAGGGAGGAACGTTGACGGAACAATTCCGCCATGTTCCCCTCGTTTGACGGGAGAAAAGAGAAAACCAATGCCGTATAAAATTGCAGTTGAAAACAATGCGCTGCGCATCGCGCTGACCGGCCGGCTCACCGCCCACGATTTCGTGGGGCTTGCCGGCGAAGCGAAGCATTACGAACACAATGTGGACGTGGTTCCGCATCGAATCACGAACATGACAGGGATTGATGAAGTGGCGATTCATTATCCGGACATATCCGCGTTCGCGGATAAGCGCCGGCAACTCCGTTTCCCCAACCAGTTCAAGTCGGCGATTATCGCCATCAATGAGTGTCATTTGGCCTATGCGCGGATGTTTCAGACGCTGAATGATAATCCGCAAATCGCCATCCGGATATTTCGGGATGAGCCGTCCGCGAGCGATTGGGTTGCTTGTCCCGGCAATTTCGAGCGCAGTTAACACACGCACCTGGCAGTGGCGGCCTTCGCCGCTTTCAAAATCCAGCAGCAGCTTCTAAGTCTGCACGATCTCGGTTTTGATAGGGGTTGGAAAATTTTGTTAGCTGACCCTGACCGTCATAATAACCTTGTTCGCCAGAACCGGCAAAGGTTTGAACGTAATCGTTGTTCGTGTCGTAGGTTTGCGCAAAAGCAACTGTGCAGGTTGCCAAAAATGTGAGCGTCAGAATTCTCATAACATCATTCAAGTCCTGAAACGGAAAACGCCGGCGGCATTTGTATCCCGAAATGAAATCCGGTTTCATCTTCGTACCCGACCGGTATATGAGATACGATTACATCCCACAATATCCTCTGAAAGTGATGCCAAGACATCTGGTTGCTTGTGACCCTACGCCGACCTCCATTCCTGTCCAGAATAAGTTATTCACATTCAAACTAGCGCTGTTTGATGCGAATGTGATTTTCAAAGAGCGGTGTCGGAACTCGGCGGACGGGGTCACGGAGCTGAATCGCCGGGCTGCGAGTTGTGGCAAGTCCCTGACAGTTGATTTGAACTGGTCCGATCTGGACCGAGTTACTCTCTGAGTCCCTCCAATTGAATCGGAGTCCCACCCGGCCCAGGCGCGGGCACCGGGGGCCACGGGGCCGGGACGGGTCGGGCCGATTAGAAGGTTCCCTTCGGCCAATTCCGCAAAGCAGAACTGTCAGACCGTGGCCGGCGGCGGCACCGGCACCAGCGCCGGGCCAACCGTCAACCACGACGGCGGCACCGGCCACGAGGCCGGCTACGTGTCGCCGGATCACCTAGGACGAGCGTTGATTGCGCCAGTGTTGTTCAATGGCAGCGGTTTCAAAAACCGTCTTAAAACGGTTGCAACAGATTGCAACAAAAGAACTGCGTGACGGTTCATCTTTAACGCTAACTGACAAAACCCTTGTAAATGCAGTAGTTATATTGTGTTCATGCGGTGTTCACGTGTGTTTGTGCTGCCGTCACGAAGGGCAAAAATGGTTTCCTAAACCGTTGATCCCAGTTCAATTCCGGGTGGGGGTACCATCTAACCCGTGGGCCACAAAACCGCACGGTCCTGGAA
This sequence comes from Limisphaerales bacterium, assembly GCA_052145735.1. Lineage (GTDB taxonomy): Bacteria > Verrucomicrobiota > Verrucomicrobiia > Limisphaerales > UBA11358 > UBA11358. The sequence goes on along the minus strand of JBKQOA010000153.1, from coordinate 6,531 downwards.
CATTTTCCGCAACTAATGCCTCGTAACTCTGTTATACTCTCTGGCGTCTGGAATTGATGACCTCCTGATTATGAGAATCGAATTCTTCAAACAATCCGTTTTGGGGACGGCGATTGCGGTTCTGTGTTTGACAGGCGTCCCATCACTGATTAATTCCCCGGCCCAAGCGCCACCCGACGCACCCCCGCCTCCGCCCGACAATTCGGCGACGGCCGGCGGGTTGCCACCGAACATCTACCCGACCAGCCCGCTCGCCCAGGTCATCCGCCTCAGCCAGGCCGGGGTGGACGAAAGCATCATCCTGACGTTCGTCAACAATTCCGGCAGCACCTTCAACCTCGACTCGGACAAGATCATCTATTTGAGGGACATCGGCCTACCGAACGGGATCATCACCGCCATGATGCAGCGCGACCAGCAGTTGCAGCAGCAAATGGCAGCCGCGAATCCGCCGCCGGTCCAACCGGTGCCGGCAACCGACACCAATCCGCAACCGGAAACGCCACCGCCGCCGCCCGAGGAACAACCGGCGCCACCACCACCTGAAGTCACCGTCAATTATTTTTATGACTCGCTCGCACCTTATGGCGCCTGGGTGAACGTGGATGGCTATGGCCGTTGCTGGCGGCCCAGCGTGTGTGTTTACAACCCCGGCTGGCAGCCCTATTGCGATCACGGACACTGGGTTTACACCGACTGCGGCTGGTACTGGTATTCGGATTATTCCTGGGGCTGGGCGCCGTTTCACTACGGACGCTGGTTCCAGCATCCGCACTGGGGTTGGTGCTGGACGCCGGACACGGTCTGGGCGCCATCGTGGGTGACCTGGCGATATTCGAGCGGTTACTGCGGCTGGGCGCCGCTGCCGCCGTTTGCCACGTACCAGGCCGGCATCGGTTTCTTTTACCGCGGCAGTGCCGTCAGCATCGGTTGCAACTGGGGTTTGAATGAAAGCTGCTTCACGTTTGTTCCCACCCAGTTTTTCTGCGATCCGCACCCGCGCCGTTATTGTGTGGCTTCGGCCCAGGTGACGCAGATTTTCAACCAGACCACGGTCATCAATAATTTCAACGTTCAGGGTCGCACTTTCGTCAACCGGGGGATTGAGCCGGAACACATTTCTGCCGTCACCCGGACTCCCATCCGTCCCGTCGCCATCCGGACCATGTCCGCGCCGACCGGACCGGGCCCGCGCGGCGACCAACTCAGCCGCGACGGCAGCGCATTGATCATCGCGCGTTCTCCGCAAACCGGGTCTCCGGCACAAAATCATCCGCCGCAACCGATCCGGCAGCCGCAGATTCCCATTATCACCACCCATGGTCCGCAGAACGGCAACGCGGTCCGTGTCCTGCCGCAACCTTCGTCGCCACCGCCAATCTATAATCCATCACTGGCACCAGCGGCGCCGAACCAAAACTATTCTCCCCGAGGCTGGGAACAGGCGCATCCCTCACAACCGCAGCGCCCCAACCCGTATAATTCCGGGACGCCGGCAGCGCCCCCGGCTCCCAACCCGGGTCAGCCCGGCGCATCCGAAGCCGACCGCCACTCCGCGCCCGCCGTTGCGCCGGCCCAACCACACCCGCAACACAACCAGACGTCATCGTCGCCAAGATCGTCCGGACAGAATCAGAATCAAACCGACTCCGGCAACAATTCCGGCGGCAACTCCGGCAACGGGCCCGGGAACGGGTCTGGTTACGGCCCGAGACATTGATTGGTGGTTGGTTGGTTGGTTCGCCAAACGCCGCGGCGCAAGTTTCCGTCGCGGCGTTTTTGCTTTTGCAATCCCGTCACCGCTGGCAACATCTGTTTGTGGGCATCACGCGGCGGCAATTTGAACAAATGCAGGAACGCCTCGGCGGCACTTCCCCGCGCGCAGTCGCGCCGGTTTTCTCCCCGGCCTTGCGCGCCGCTCCCGGCGCCCACCACGTCATTCTGGGCGTGGACCCGTCGCTGCGCGGCACCGGCTTTGGCGTGATCCGCCTGGCCAAACCGCATCCGGCCACACTGGTCCACGGCACGATTTCCTGCCCCGCCGGCTGGGAACGCTCGCATTGCCTGGTGCAAATCTCCCGGACGCTGCGCGAAGTGATTCAAAAGCACCATCCCACCGTTTGTGTCATCGAGGGGCTTTTTTACGCGCAAAATTTGCAAACCGCGCTCATCATGGGCGAGGCGCGCGGCGCGGCGCTGGCGGCCATAGCCGAGGCCGGCCTGGAGATTTTTGAAATCGCCCCGCGCCGGGTGAAGCAGGCGGTCGTCGGCTACGGCGCGGCGCAAAAATCCGCCGTCGCCAAAATGGTCCAGCGGCTGTTGAACCTGCCCCGGCCGCCCGCGCCCGACGCCGCCGACGCGCTGGCCCTGGCTATCGCCCACGCGCAGGAAAGCGGCCGTTATAATTTGACGCCGCTGAAACGGGTATGAATTCAGTATTCGCATGATCACCTTTCTCCAGGGCAAACTCGTCGAGGCGCTGCCCACGCAGGCCGTCGTGGATGTCAACGGCGTCGGCTACGAGGCGCTCATTCCGCTGTCGTCGTTCGACAAGCTGCCGCCGCCGGGCGGCCCGGTGAAACTGCTCACGCAACTCGTCATCCGCGAGGACGCCCACATCCTCTACGGTTTCATGACGGCAGCGGAGCGCGATTTGTTCCGGCTGCTGGTCAACACCGTTTCCGGCATCGGGCCGAAGATTGCGCTGAACATCTTGAGCGGCGTCAGCGTGACTGCTTTTCGCGGCGCGGTGGCCGGCGGCGACGTGAAGGCGCTTTCGCAAATTTCCGGCGTCGGCAAAAAGACCGCCGAGCGCATCATCGTCGAGTTGCGCGACAAAATCGGCGCGGCGGGCGCGTGGGAGGCCGCCAGCGCCCAGCGCGCGCTTTCGCCGGACGACCAGAAAATCAATGACGCCGTGCTCGCGCTCATGGCGCTCGGTTTCAAGCAAATTGACGCGCACGACGCCGTCCGCCACGCGCAAAACATGCTCGGTGTGAAGGCAACGGTGGAAGACTTGGTGCGGGCCTGCCTGAAGAAGGGGGCATGATGACCGGCGAAAACCCGAAACCCCACACGCCTGCGGCCAGACGCCAACACCGAAAATCCGGCGTGATTGTGCCGCATAAGCCTGAATGGCATCAGCGCGCCGGCGCGTTTGCCATGTTTGTTTTATTGCGCGCGCTTCTGGTCACGGTGCGCTGCCGTTTCCGTGACCGCTCGGAATTTTTCTCGCCCAACGCCCCCGGCCCGGCGATTTTTTGTTTCTGGCACAACCGGCTGGCGTCCTGCATCAAGATTTATGAAGGCCACCGCAAACCGCACACGTCCGGCCGGGGCATGGCGGCGTTGATCAGTGCCAGCCGGGACGGCGCGTTCCTCGCGGGCATTCTGAAACGGTTCGGCGTGCAGCCGGTGCGCGGCTCCAGCAGCCGGCGCGGTCCGCAGGCGTTGCTCGAACTCACCACCTGGGCCGAGCGCGGCTACGATCTGACCATCACGCCGGACGGCCCGCGGGGACCGTGCTACCAGATTCAGGAGGGCGTGATGTCGCTGGCGCAGGTGACGGGCTTGCCGGTGGTGCCGGTGGCGTTCAACGTGAAATGGAAACTGCGCGTGAAAAGCTGGGACCGGTTTCAAATCCCGCTGCCGTTCGCACGCTGTGAAGTCGCCGTCGGCCGGACCATGCGCGTGCCGGGCGAGGCAACGGACGCCGAACGCGAATCCCTGCGGCAACAACTGGAAGCCGAGCTGCGCCAAATCACGCGGGATTAACAATGTGACACGTCACGAGTGACAAGTGACATGAAAAATACCAGCGCGTCTATGCTTGTTCTTGTCACCTGTCACTTGCCACTTGTCACCGCATTATGATTGCCCGTGTCAGCCTCGAAATTGCGCTCCGCAAGGAGTTCGATTATTTGATTCCGCCCGGTTTGGCGGGACAAATCGATGTTGGCAGCCGCGTGCAGGTGCCGTTCGGTCCGCGCAAGGTCCTGGGCGTCGTTACCGCACTGGCGGAGGAGTCGGCCCATGCCAACCTGAAGCCCGTCCTCAAAGTCATCGGCGCCCAGACGCTCGTCACGCCCAAGGTCCTGAAACTCGCGCGCTGGATTGCCGATTACTACTGCTGCGCGCCGGAAATCGCGCTGAAATCCGTTTTGCCCGAAGTCGTGCGCCAGGAGGAATCCGGCTGGCGCGAACGATTGTTTGTCCGGGCCTTGCCGCCGGCTGGCGAATTCCCAAATCTGCCCAAACGCCAGCAGGAGGTCTGGAACATCATCGAGGAACGGCGCGAACTGCCGCTGCAGGAACTGGTCGAGCTGGCCGGGACCACCGCCGCCACCGTGCGCAAACTCGAAGACCGCGGCTTGGTGGAAATCGCCCCGCAGATTTCCGAGCGCGATCCCTACGCGCGCGAGCATATCCTGCCATCGCAGCCGTTGCCGCTGAACCCGGCGCAGGAAACAGCGTTGCAAAAAATCACGGAAGCGATGGATGGTTGTGGTAGCACCCGCGTCCCGCGGGTGGAGGCGGGCGTCGCGCCCGCCTCTCGTCCGACAACCAAACCCGATCCGATTTTGGAAACCACCGCCCATAAACGCAGCCTGCCGCATTTTGAAATTCCGGGTTTTACCTATCACGTCACGTGGCAAACGCAGGACAAGCTCGTGCTTTCACCTGAAGCCCGCGCAAAGACCTTGGAAGCCTGCCATTTCTGGCACGGTAAAAAAGTGAAATGCTACGCCGCGTGTGTCATGCCCGACCATGTTCATTTGCTGATTCAACCTTTGCCCATCCAGAAAGCCGGGAAAGAAGGCGTTCATTCGCTTGCGGAAATTCTTCACAGCATCAAATCATTTTCTGCGCATGAGGTGAATCAGGCAATGAAACGCAGTGGCCCGGTCTGGATGGATGAATCGTTTGACCGGATGATTCGTTCGGAAGCCGACTTGCACAAGACCTGGGATTATATCTGGAACAACCCGCGCCGGATTGGATTGGTCGGACCGATGGAGGAATATCCTTACATTTGGACGCCGGGTGGATCCGACACGACCCAAAGTGTCCGGCGCGACGCCGGACACGACCCGCGGGACGCGGGTGCTACACCACAGATATCGGACGGCGCAAAGTCATCCGCGACTTTCCTTCTGCACGGCGTCACCGGTTCGGGCAAGACCGAGGTCTATCTCCAGGCCCTCGCCCACGCGCTCGAACAAGGCAAGGGCGCCATCGTGCTCGTGCCGGAAATTTCCCTCACCCCGCAAACCGTCGAGCGGTTCAAGGCCCGATTTAGTTCCGGAAAACTCCAGACGCTCGTCGCGGTTTTACATTCGCACCTGTCCGCCGGCGAACGCCATGACGAATGGCACAAGATCCGCCAGGGCCGCGCCCGCATTGTCATCGGCGCCCGGTCGGCCATTTTTGCCCCGGTCGATCCGCTCGGGCTCATCATTGTGGATGAGGAACACGAGCACACTTACAAGCAGGAGGAAGCGCCGCGTTACCATGCGCGCGACGTCGCCATCATGCGCGGCCGGATGGAAAACGCCGTCGTCGTGCTCGGTTCGGCCACGCCGTCGCTGGAAAGCTATTATAATTGCAAGCACGGCAAATACACGCTGCTCGAACTTCCGGAGCGCGTGGACGACCAGAAAATGCCCCACGTGCGCATCGTGGACATGCGCCAGGCCGCGTCCCGTCAGCGCGGGAAGGAAGGCATCCCGATCTTTTCGCCGCAACTCAAGGAAGCCATCACGCAACGGCTCGAAAAGCACGAGCAGACGATTTTGTTTTTGAACCGGCGCGGCTATTCGACTTCGCTGCAATGCCCGAAATGCGGCTGCGTCGCGCAGTGCCCGAATTGCAGCCTCGCGCTCACGTTTCACCGGCAGGAACAAAAACTTTGCTGCCACATCTGCGGTCACGTCGCGCCCGTGCCATCCGTTTGCCCGAACGAAAAATGCAAAAATCCCGCGATTCGTTTTGCCGGCACGGGCACGCAGCGGGTCGAGGAAACGCTCGCCAAACTTTTTCCGCACGCGCGCGTCAAGCGCATGGACGCCGACACGATGAAACGCAAGGACGATTACCGGAAAGTCCTCGGCGATTTTCGCACGGGCAAGACCGACATCCTCGTCGGCACGCAGATGATTGCGAAGGGGCTCCATTTCCCGAACGTCACGCTCGTCGGCATCATTTACGCCGACCTCGCGCTGCATCAGCCGGATTTTCGCGCGGGCGAACGCACCTTCCAACTGCTCACCCAGGTCGCCGGCCGCGCCGGCCGTGGCGACGTTGAGGGAGAAGTGTTCGTGCAGGCGTTCGCGCCGTTTCATCCGGCAATCCAATACGCGCGCCGCCACGATTTCACCGGCTTTTACGAACAGGAAATCGAATTTCGCGAGCAACTGAAATATCCGCCCGTCAGCCGCGTGGCACTGCTCACACTCAAGGGGCGCAACGAGGACAAGGTGAAGTTCAGCGCCGGGCATTTGAAGCGGGAGCTGGAGAAAAATTTGGGGAGCG
>JBKQOA010000152.1:0-48780 GCA_052145735.1 Limisphaerales bacterium | reverse complement strand
TCCCCGCCAAGCGGGGAGAGGGACAGGGCGAGGGGCCGTTTGTAGCTTTTTGAAAGCACATTGGTATCAGAGCGTGACCGGTTCACGTGTTGACTGACGGACAAAGGTTGCCTGGAGCTGAGTCGGTGATGACAATGTTGCCTGAATGGCAGTCGGATTGCTGGTATTGGTCTTGCGTGCCAATAACCACTGGCACAGCCACTAGTAACCCGCCGGTTGGCCTTTCAGGTTGACCGGCGGGTTTTACTTTTTCGGCAACAATCGAATGTACCGTGTCCCAATTTTGTGTTTGTGTCCCAATTCAGGGCAGCACAAAGAGACAAATCGTGGGCAAACCCGCCACCCGGTGACAGGGTTTTGAAAGATGTGAAAAGTTATATTTCGCAGGGTTTGACTGGTATGTAAGTAGCTCTGCTTGGTTGCTTAAGTGGTGTTCAATCCGGGTAATTGAACCGCTTGATTCAGAGGAAGACGTAACAAGCGTGGCGGCATGACCGCCAAAGGATGACGCAATGAACCAATTTAATAAACGACGTGTTTGCGGCCACCGCCGCGCGGAGACGAACGGTGCGGCCAAATGATATGAATTATCAAAGCGCCATGAGTCTGGCCGCCGGCCTGTTGCAATTCGCCGTTGCGTGTTACGCCCTGCGCTTGAACCGCCGTTTCGGCGCAACTCGGGTGGGCTGGTCGTTGTTCGCGGCGTTCCTGGCGATGGCGTTGCTGCGCGTGATGTTGTCGCTGGACTGGTTCCGGGGCATGGTCGAGGGCGTGCGGGCGGAAGTCGTTTACGCGTTCATTTCGGTGTTGCTGCTCACCGGCATGGTGCATCTGGAGGCATTGCTCAAGGAACGCCGGCGGGTGGAGGAAGCGGAGCAGAAGGCGCAGGCCAGACTGCAATCACAAGTCCAGGAACAAACCGCGGAACTGATCCGGGCCAACGAAGAGCTGCAAGAGAAGGCCGCCACGCTCAAGGCGGAAATCACACGGCGCGAACGGGCGCAGGCCGAGCGGGAAAAGACCCATCAGGAATTGCTGAAGGTTTCCCGGGCGGCGGGCATGTCCGAGGTGGCCACGGGAGTGCTGCACAACGTGGGCAACGTGCTCAACAGCATCAACATCTCCGCCAGCATCGTCGCCGAACACCTGAACGAATTCAACATCGCCAACATCGCCCGCGCCGCCAACCTGATGCGCGAACACGCCGATGACATCGGCCATTTCCTGACCGACGATCCCAAGGGCAGGCAGTTGCCGGATTACCTCGCCCAACTGGCCAGCCACCTGTCCGCCGAACAAACGCTCCTGGTCAAGGAAATCGGCTTCGTCAAGATGAAGATCGATCACGTCAAGGAAATCGTGGCGGCGCAGCAGAACTACGGCAAGGTCATGGGCTTGGAGGAACGGGTCCGAATCGAGGACCTGATCCAGGACGTGTTCCGCATCCACGCCAGCGAACTGGCCCAGCACAACGTGCAGATCCACCAGGATTGCCCGCCCAGCCTGCCGGAAATCCTCGTGGACAAACACAAGGTGCTGCAAATCCTGCTGAACCTGCTGAGCAACGCAAAACACGCCGTGGTGGATTCCGGCCGGGAGGACAAGCAGGTGACCGTGCGGGTGACCAACGGTGATAACCGGTTGCGCATCGCCATGAGCGACAACGGTGTGGGGATTGCTCCGGTCACTCTCCGGAGAATTTTCAACCACGGGTTCACCACCCGGAAAAGCGGCGGACACGGATTCGGCCTGCACAGCGGCGCGCTGGCGGCCAAGGAAATGGGCGGCTCGCTGCACGCCGAGAGCGAGGGCCCGGGCATGGGCGCGACCTTCACGCTCGAAATCCCGATCAAGCCGGCAGCCAGTGCGAATCCAGCATGAACACCCCGAACGACCATTCCCCCGCCCCGCGCATTCTTGTCATTGACGACAACGTGGCCATTCACGAAGACTTTCAGAAGATTCTTTGCGGCCGGAAACCGCAGGCCGCCCAGCTTAGCGACGTGGAAGCGGAACTGTTCGGCAATCCGGAAAAAAACGCCGGGCAACTGCCCTTCCGGCTGGATTGCGCGGCCCAGGGACAGGACGCGCTGATCCTGGTGGAAAAATCAATGCAGGCAAAGGATCCTTACGCGCTGGCTTTTGTGGACATCCGCATGCCGCCGGGTCTGGACGGAGTGGAAACCATTGAACGGATGTGGAAGATTTGTCCTGATCTGCAGGCGGTCATTTGCACGGCCTTTTCGGATTATTCGTGGGATGACATCATCGGCCGCTTCGGGCATACGGACAATTTACTGATCCTCAAGAAGCCGTTTGAAACGGTGGAGGTGTTGCAGGTCGCCCACGCGCTGACGAAGAAATGGGCGTTCGCACGCCAGGCCCGCCTCCGGATGGAGGACCTGGAACTCATGGTGCAGGAACGCACCCGGAAATTGCAGGAGGAGATTGTCGAACGCGCCGCTGTCCAGGAAGCCCTGCATATTTCGGAGGAGCGATTCTCCAAGGCCTTCCTGTCCAGCCCCATGCCGATGGCGATTCAGAGCTGGCCGGACGGTTGTTTTCTGGCGGCCAATCCGAGCTTTTTCGAACTGGCCGGCCATGCCGCCGACCAACTGCTCAAGCACACCAGCCGGGATCTGGGGCTCTGGGCGGATGAAGCGGCGGTGGCGGCGGCCACCGCATCCGTCGGCCGGGTCCGCAACCACTCGTGCCTGCTCCGCCGCAAGGACGGCTTGATGCGCAACGTCGTTCTCTGGTCCGAGCCGATGACCCTGGATGCCAAGCCGTGCCTGTTGCTGGTGCTGATGGACGTGACCGAACAATTAAAACTGGAAGCCGAACTGCGCCAGGCGCAGAAGCTGGAGATCGTCGGCCGCCTGGTGGCCAGCGTGACCCACGAGTTCAACAACATCCTGACCATCATTCAGGGCCATGCCACCCTGCTCCGCGACGACGCAGCCGGCGCGGGCGCCTCGACCGATTCCATCGACCGCATCATTCAGGCCAGCCAGCGCGCCGCCTCCTTCACCGGCCAGTTGCTCGCCTTCAGCCGCAAACAACCGGTCAATTTCAAAACCGCCAATCTTTCGGAAACCGTCCGGGGCATGCAAAAAATGCTGGAGACATCGTTGGGCGAACGTTGCCAGTTCCGGCTGGAGCTCGCGGCCAGGCTCCCCAACAGCCGCTTCAGCGAAGGCAGCGTGGAACAAATTCTGGTCAACCTGGCCCTGAACGCACGCGATTCCATGCCGTCGGGCGGCGTGATTTCCATCAGCACCGGTTCCGAGGTCGTCGGCGAAGTGGACGTCCAGCAACGTCCCCGGGCGCGCGCCGGCCAGTTCGTCTGGCTTACCGTCAGCGACAACGGTTGCGGCATCGCGCCGGAAATGATCGGCCGCATTTTTGATCCCTTTTTCACCACCAAACAGGTGGGCAAAGGCACGGGGCTGGGGCTTTCGACGGTGCAGAGCATCGTGGAGCAACACTTTGGCTGGGTGGAGGTGGCCAGCGAAATCGGCCGGGGTTCGACCTTCAAAATCTTCTTCCCGGTCACGGAGGAGGCGGCTTTGGTTCCGGAAACATCCGCGCCGGTGGCGCCATCCGCACCGGGCCGCGGGGCCGGTGAGGTCGTATTGCTCGTCGAGGATGAGCCGGTCGTCCGGGAAATGGCCCGCACCACCCTGGAATCGGGCGGCTACCGCGTAATCGAGGCGGGAGATGGCCGCGAAGCTTTGACCATTTGGGACCGTCGCTCCAGCGACATTGACCTGGTGGTGACGGACATGGTGATGCCCAACGGCGTGAGCGGCGGCGCGCTGGCGCGAACGTTGCAGGCCCACACCCCCGACCTCCATGTCATCTGCACCAGCGGGTACACGCCCGAATACATCGAGCGGGACCTGCCTTCCAACGACAAGATTACTTTCCTGCCCAAACCCTACCTTCCGAACCGGCTGCTCGAAGTCGTCAAAAAATGCCTGGACGCCAGCCCGACGGCGGGGAACGGGAAAACCGTCCCGTCGGCTGTATCGCCAGCATTGGCGTGAGCGTCCCCGGGCTTCCCGAGACGTTCCGACATCATCATTCGAAAAATCAGTCTCGCCAAGAACATGGTTTTCGGCGATTTTACCGGCTGAATTATGTTCACCGGCACCTATACCGCCATCGTCACCCCGTTCAAAAACGGCGAGGTGGACGAAACCGCGTTTGACCGCCTGATCCGGCAGCAGATCAAGGGCGGCGTGGATGGCATCGTGCCCGTGGGCACCACCGGCGAATCGCCGACGGTGGATTACGAGGAGCACATCCGCATCATCGAACGGTCGGTGGAATCGGCCCGCGGTAAAATCAAGGTGCTCGCCGGCACGGGCGCGAATTCAACCAAGGAGGCGATTTACCTGACGCAGCGCGCCGAGGACGTCGGCGCGGACGGCTCGTTGCAGGTTGCGCCGTATTACAACAAGCCGTCGCAGGAAGGCTTGTTCCAGCATTTCCGGGCCATCGCGCGCGCGACGAGGCTGCCGATCGTGCTTTACAGCATCCCGGGCCGCTGCGGCGTGGAAATCGGCGTGGAAACGGTCCGGCGCCTGGCGGGCGAATGCAAAAACATCATCGGGATCAAGGAAGCCGGCGGCAGCGCCGACAGAGTGTCGGCGTTGCGCGCGGCCCTCGGCCCGAAATTCGAGATTTTATCCGGCGACGATTCCCTGACTCTGCCCTTCATGGCGGTGGGCGCCCAGGGCGTCATCAGCGTGGCGTCCAACGTCATACCGCGCGAAGTCGCGCAGATGGTGAACGCATTTGCGCGCGGCGACGTGAAAAAAGCGGCGCAGTTGCATGCGAAATTCACCCCGTTGTTCAAGGATTTGTTCATCGAGACCAACCCGGTGCCCGTCAAGGCCGCGCTGGCGATGCTGGGTGTGATCAAAGAGGAATACCGCCTGCCGCTGGTGCCGATGAGCGACGCGAATCGCGCGAAACTCAAGGCGACGCTGAAAGCATGCGGAATTTTGAAGTAATAAATGCGAGACGCGAATTGCGCGAATTTTCGCGAATAGAAATCGTAATTCGTGTTAATTTGTGAAATTCGTGTCAAAGTCTTATGACCAAAATCATCATCACCGGTTCGAAAGGCCGGATGGGCCGGGCGCTCATCGCCTGCGCGCCGAACTTTCGCGAAATCGAGATCGTCGGCCAGGTGGACCAGGGTGACGACCTGGGCGCCAACATCGCCCAAGGCGACGTGGTGGTGGATTTCAGTTCGCACACGGCCACGCCCGGGGTGGCCGACCTTTGCGCGAAGCACAAAAAGGCGCTGGTCATCGGCACCACCGGCCATACGGACACGGACACGTTTGAAATCCGGTTGAAGCAGGCGCAAATTCCCATCGTCTGGACTTCAAATTTTTCGACCGGCGTGAATACGCTGTTCTGGCTCACCCGCAAGGCGGCGGAGATCCTGGGGCCGGACTTTGATCTGGAAATCATTGAAATGCATCATCGCCTGAAAAAGGACGCCCCGAGCGGCACGGCGAAAACGCTGGCGCAAATCCTGGCCGATGTGCGCAAGCTGCACCTGGACAAGGCCGCGCGCCACGGACGCGCCGGCATTGTCGGCGAGCGCACCCCGGTGGAAATCGGCATCCATTCCGTGCGCGGTGGCGACGTGGTGGGCGACCACACGGTGATTTTTGCAAACACCGGCGAGCGGCTCGAGCTGACGCACAAGGCATCGAGCCGGGACACCTTTGCCAACGGCGCCCTGCGCGCGGCGCTCTGGGTCGTCAAACAGAAACCCGGCGTTTACAACATGCAGGATGTGCTGGGACTGAAGTGATTTCGGAATACGGAATTCGGAATGACAACTACCAGCCACCCCACAGCTGAATCCGCAATCCGCAATCCGCAATCCGCACTGGCATTCGTCGCTCTCGGCTCCAATCTGGGCGACTCGCGCCAGGTCATTTTGGACGCGATGGCGCGTCTCGAAAAACTTTCCAACCGGCCCATGCTTAAATCCTCGCCGTGGCAGACGTCGCCGGTGGATTGCCCGCCGGACTCGCTGCCGTTTGTGAATGCCGTCATTGCCCTGGTGCCTTTTGCGGATGAAACGCCGGAATCGTTGCTGCGCAAACTTCACGCGCTGGAAAAAAAGGCCGGCCGGGCGCCGAAAAAAGTTTTAAACGAGCCACGGGCGCTGGACCTGGATTTGATTGCATTCGGAGCGGAAACGCGCCACACACCCAACCTGATTTTGCCGCATCCGCGCGCGCATTTGCGCCGGTTTGTGCTTCAGCCGCTGAGCGAAATCGCGCCGGATTTAATCCTGCCGGGACAGGTCAAAACAGTTTCTCAATTGCTGGCCGGATTGCCAGACGGGGAAACCGTCACGCGATTGGTTTAAGACCCCGAACCGGAACAAACCCCGGTAGGGCGGGCAGCCTGCTCGCGACCTGCTCGCGATTTATCGGAGTTCATCGGAGTCCCCTGCCCGCCGTTCATCCACACGACAATTGCGGCGCGCACGGAGTGACGTGCCCTACCCTCCCAATATGCCGATTTCGCCTGAAATTGGCGTAACCCGCTAAGTTTTCTTCGCCCCATCCGCCGGATGCCACTTGCCGCCCCGGCCAACCATCTCGATGACATTTTCACCCACGGCATGAAATTCCGTCCCGGGCGCAATGGACGCCGGGGTGGATGTCGCGGTTTGTCCCGTCACCGCTGACTTGGAAATCATCGTGGTGGCTTCCTCGTCGTGAACGCGGGCGGCCTCCATGAGCAGAAATTCCCACTGGCCGTGGACGGTGCGTTCGGGCGGTATTTTGAAGGGTTGCAGGCGGAACTCGCCGCCGGTCAGTGACACCAACCGGTAGAAGGCCTTCTCGCCCGTCAACGCGCCCGCGGTGGCGTGAACAATCGCGCCGGTCTCGATGTAAATCTGGCCGTGCAGGCGCTGGTTGCGGACCTCCAGAATCGAGGAATGGCGTCCGAGACATTCCATTTGAATGACATCCGGCAATCCAACCTGACGCAACATGCCGGAAAATCCCTTGCTCTGCGCCCACGAAATCAGCTCGTTCAACGTGGTGAAAACCGCCTTCATCCCTTCGCTGGAAAGCGGTTTGTGAATGAACAATCCCGCCCCGTTGGCCAGACAGGTCTCGCGATTGCCCGCCGCGGCGCTGCCGGTCAAAATGGCTTTGGCGACGTCTGGATATCGCCGGTGAATCAGGCTGAGCAACTGCATGCCGTCCAGCACCGGCATGCCGATGTCCAGCACCACCAGGTCGATTGCCGTCTGCTGCATGACGGACAGCGCCTGGTCCGCCGTAGCCGCCCGGTGAATTTTCCACGTCTGGTCGCCCAGGATGCTGTACAATTCGGTGATGGCTTCCAGGAAGGCCTGATCATCATCCACGAAAAGCACCTGGTGCTTTTTGGCCGGGGTCGTCCCGGTCCCGGTTTGACCGGCCGCTTTGGCCGGCTTGGCCGGCTTGCCGGACTTGGCCGGTCCGGATGCTTCCAGGCGCAACTCCACATTGCCCAGCCGCAAGATCTGGCCGGCCCGCAGGACGGCTTTGGAAATGCGCTCGCCTTTCACAAACGTGCCGTTGGTGGAATTGAGGTCGGAAACAATGATTTCCTGGCCGCGCCGGAGGATTTCGCAATGGCGGCCGGAGATGGACGAATCAGCAATTTGAAATGTGTTCCCCTCCGCGCGCCCAATCGTGGCCAAGTTCGCACTTAATTCGTGCGACAAACCCGCCGCGTTTCCGGTCAGAACAACAAGTTTGGGCATATTGAAGCTTGTGACTTTCCGATTGTGTCATGATTCAGCAGGTCGGAGTCAAGCAAATCGCCGCCCGGGGACGGATCGCGCGCAACTCTCCGGGAGCGCCGCCGCTCCCGGGGAAGAAGTGGCGCCAAATCAAACCTTCAGGGTTTTGTCAACGAGGCGCTGGTGTTCGAGCATGACATAGCGGTCGGTCATCCCGGCCAGATAATCGCAGACGGCGCGATGCAGGCCGGCCCGGCGGATGCGCTTGCGGGATTGCCCGCCGATATCGGCGGGATGTTTGAGATAATAATTGAACAGGTCTTTCAAAAACCGTTTCGCCCGGATGTGCGGTGTATTGACAACCGGATTGAAATAAAGGTTCCGGTAAAGGTAGCGGCGCAGTTCAAGATTCAGTTCGCGGCGTTCGGCACTGTATTGAATCAGGGTTTTCGGCCAAAGCCGCACCTCGTCGGCGGACTGAACCCCCGCAGCGCCAATGAGCTGTTCGCTGTTTTCCACCACGTCCCGAATCTGCTGGTCAATGATGGTCCGGATGATGTAGTAGCGGCGGCATTCGTCGGGCAATTCGCCATGCTCCCTTTTCACGAGCCGCGCGGCCTGCGCCCAGACCCGCACCTCGCGGCACAGTTTTTTCTCAGACAACAGGCTCGAATCCAGACCGTCGTCAAGGTCGTGGCTGTAATAGGTGATCTCGTCGGCCAGGTTGGCGAGCTGGGCCTCCAGCGATGAGGTTTTGGCGGCAAAACCCTTTCGCCGGCCGGGATGATCCCACGCGGTGTAATGTTTCACCAGACCTTCGCGGACTTCCCAGGACAGGTTCAGGCCGGAGAAATCCGGATATTTCTGCTCCAGTTCCTCGACAATGCGGAGGCTTTGCCGGTTGTGTTCAAACCCGCCGTGACCTTTCATCAAGCCGTTCAACACGGTCTCCCCCTTGTGGCCGAAAGGCGAATGGCCGAGGTCGTGCGCCAGGGCGATGGTCTCCGCCAGGTCCCCGTTCAGCCGCAATGCGCTCGCGAGGTTGCGAGAGATGGCGGCGACCTCGATGGTGTGGGTCAACCGGGTGCGCAGATGATCACCGGTGCCGTTGAGAAAGACCTGCGTCTTGTATTCCAGGCGGCGGAACGCGCGCGAGTGGATGACCCGGTCGCGGTCGCGCTGGTAATGCGTGCGCCACTCGGGCGGCGGTTCCGGATGCGCGCGCCCGCGGGTGTCGCCGCTGAACTGCGCATAGGGCGCAAGCACCTGCCGTTCAATTTGTTCCAGTTCCTGGCGCGTGCGGGGCATAACAGTCAGATTTGTAACAAGTGACGAGTGACGGGTGACACGAAAAGTGTTCTGGTGGCGAGTGGTTTTTCCCTTGTCACGTGTCACCTGTCACGTGTCACCTCAATTGGCGGCGACCAGTTCCTGCACCGAGATGCCGCGCAATTCGAAGAGCCGGCGGATGGTGTCCTCGATCAAGTTGTTCGGGCAGGACGCACCGGCGGTGACGCCGACGGTGATTTTGCCGGCGGGCAGCCAGTCGCGCGTTTCGATTTCCTTTTTATCGTGCTGGTCGTAGTGGCGGATGAGCCGGTCCGATTCCATTTTGGCCGCGTTCTTGATGAAATAGGTCGGCAGCTTGCCCTCGCCCATTTCCGCGAGGTGCGACGTATTCGAAGAATTGTAGCCGCCGATGACGATGAGCAGGTTCAGCGGCTCGCGCAACAGTTTCTGCAGCGCGTCCTGGCGATCCTGCGTGGCACCGCAAATCGTGTCGAAAAAGCGGAAATGTTCGTCAATTGCCGCCACGCCGTATTTTTTGATCATCGCGGCCTTCAGACGGTTCTGCACTTCCTCGGTTTCGCCGCGCAGCATGGTGGTTTGATTGGCCACCCCCACGGCCTGCAGGTGCTTGTCCGGATCAAAACCATCGGAGTAGGCCCCCTTGAACTTGTCCAGGAATTCCCGCTTGTTGCCGCCGTGGATGATGTAGTTGCAGACGTAATCCGTTTCCGCAAGCGTGAAGACGACGAGGTAATGTCCACTGCCGTAGGCGCGCGCCTGCGAACTCGTGGCCTTGGTTTCCTCGTGCCACGATTTCCCGTGGATGATGCTGGTGACCTTTTCCTTGGAATACTGGCGGACGCGTTTCCAGACGCTCATCACGTCGCCGCAGGTGGTGTCCACCAGCACGCATCCCTTTTCCTCGAGCCGCTTGCGGGTGGCGACTTCCGTGCCGAAGGCGGGAATAATCGCCACGTCGCCCGCCTGCAATCGCGCCAGTTCCGCCTCGGTCGGCTTGGGCGATATGATCTGGATGCCCATGTTGCGAATCTGGTCGTTGACCTCGGGGTTATGGATGATTTCGCCGAGGAGATAAATGGGTTTGTCCGGCGGAAAAAATTTCCGCGCCGCATAGGCGAGATCAATCGCGCGCTCGACGCCGTAGCAAAAGCCGAATTCCTTGGCCAGCCGGACGGTCAGTTCGCCGGCGGAGAGCACATGGCCGTTGGCGCGGATGCGCTCCACGAGTTCGCTGCGGTAATGCGAGAGCACCTGCGCCTGCACGGCCTCCATGATGTCGGGCCGGCGAAGATTGATTTTCCGGGCAGCGGGCGCTGGTGTTGACATGACGGGAACAATGTAACATGGCCGCGGACGCCGTCCAGCGGGAAAGCCGCGCGATACAAACCCCGAGCAACCCTAGAATCCAGTTCCGGTAAGCGGAACGAACCATCGGGCTTCGGCCTCTTCCTCATCGTCCTCGTTCTCGTCCTCGGCAAGTTTCGATTACGAGAACGAGGACGACGACGAGGAGGAGCAGACCGTCGAATGAAGCCGATTTCATAAAAAGCATTGCAGCTTGGTAAATTCGTGCGATGATAAACCCGCGTCGGAGCGTAGCTCAGCTTGGTAGAGCACCAGCTTTGGGAGCTGGCTGTCGCAGGTTCAAATCCTGTCGCTCCGACCACTTTTATTTTCCCTGCTGTTCCAATTTATTCACAAAGTTGTTCACGGTTCCCCCCCCGGCCCACCCGGCTGGCGAAAATTTTATCCGGTGGGCAAAAGCCAACAGCAATCGCCGGCCGGGATCATCGTGCCGAATTTTTAATTTCGCCCGCAAGTCCTTGTCAATCCATGCGTTTCGGATGTTCCGCCCGGAAATTTTCCCGGCTGGCATTGCCGCTGCTGAAGGCGCGCATGTGCCAATCACAGCCATGCACAGTTGGATACCATACACCGCCCGTGAGGTGCGGGCGGAAGCTGAGTTGCGCCGGGAAACCGGACGCACGGGTTGGCCCGAACCGACGCAGCTCAATCAAATCATGAACTAACAACTATGAAGAAAATCGAAGCCATCATCAAACCGTTCAAACTCGAAGAAGTCAAAGACGCCCTCAGCGAAATCGGCATTGAAGGCATGACCGTGAGTGAGGTCAAGGGCTTTGGCCGCCAGAAAGGCCACACTGAAATCTATCGCGGCAGCGAATACACCGTGGATTTCCTGCCCAAAATCAAAATCGAACTCGTCCTGGCGGACGCGCAGACCGAAGCCGCCATCGGGGCGATCGTCAAGGCGGCCAAGACCGGCAAGATTGGCGACGGCAAGGTGTTTGTCTCCGCCGTCGAACAGGCCGTCCGCATCCGCACCGACGAGAAAGGCGATGCGGCCATTTAAATCACCCAAACAACTTGAACCTCACACTAAAATAAAAATGAAACGATATATTCTGACCCTTGCTTTGATTGCAACCGCCGCGTTCAGCGCTTTGTCGCTGCGGGCGGATGACACGAATGCACCGGCGGCGGCAGCCGCAGCTCCGGCGGCGGCAGCGGCGCCGACACCGGCTTCAACCAACGCGCCGACCATCGAACAACGCCTGGAATCAATTGAAGCGTATTTCCAAAATACCGACCCGACCGCCACCTACAAGGACACCAACGGCAACTGGACGGTGAATTTTGCGCTCGCCTCATCCATCATCAACACCAATTACCTGAATAGCACGGGCGGCTACGTGTCCTACCCCGGGGCCGGCCATAATGCCTGGTTGCTTACCAGCACGGCATTTGTGTTGTTCATGACCCTGCCCGGCCTGGCATTGTTCTACGGTGGCCTCGTTCGCCGGAAAAACGTCCTGTCCGTGCTCGCCCAATGCTTCCTGATCACCGGCCTGGTGACCATACTCTACGTCATTTGCGGTTACGGCATGATGTTCGGCGGCACCAACACGCCGGAAAAGGAAGACCTGATTAAAGGCATCGTCGGCAGCCCGAAAATATCCTGGATGATGGCCAACGTCACTTCCGCGCCTAACCCGAACTATTCCTATTGGGTCTCGGAAAACGTTTATGCCATGTTCCAATTGATGTTCGCCATCATCACCCCGGCACTTATCATTGGTTCCATTGCCGAACGCATGAAGTTCAAGGCCATCCTGGTATTCATGACGTTGTGGATGTTGGTTGTGTATTTCACCCAGGGGCACATGGTCTGGGGCATCAACGGTTGCATGAACGGCTGTTGGAATGCGAAAGCGGCCATCAAGGCCATTGACTTCGCCGGCGGCACGGTGGTGCATATGTCTTCCGGCTGGTCGGCACTGATCCTCTGCCTGATCCTTGGCAAGCGTATTGGTTGGGGCAAGGAAAACTTTGCGCCGCACAGCATCGTGCTCTGCTACATCGGCACCGGTATGCTGTGGGTGGGCTGGTACGGGTTCAATTCCGGCAGCGCCGTCGCGGCTGACGTGATCGCCGCCAACGCCTTCACCACCACGACCATTGCCACCGCCGTGGCCTCATTCGTCTGGCCGATGTGGGAGTGGCTGGTCAAAGGCAGGCCGAGCGTGCTCGGTTTCTGTTCCGGCGCCGTGGCCGGCCTCGTGGTCATCACTCCGGCTTGCGGTTATGTGCTGCCCTCGGGCGCGATTTGGATCGGCATCGCCGCCGGCACCATTCCCTGGTTCTTCTGCTACAAGGTCAAGAGCTGGTTTGGCTACGATGACGCGCTGGATACCTTCGGGGTGCACGCCATCGGTGGCACGACGGGCGCCATCATGACCGGCATGCTGGCGCGCAACGCCGCCAACCCGAACCTCGCCACCAACCTGAGCAAATATGTGACCGACTCATGGTTCCAACCGCTGGTTATGGAACAAGTGAAGGCGGTCCTGATCTCCCTGGTGTTCTTTGTCGTGGCCACGGTCGTCATCGCCTACATCACCAAAGCGCTGGTGGGTCTGCGTCCGACCGAGGAAGTTGAAATCTCCGGTCTCGACATTAACGAACATGGTGAGGAAGGTTATCATAGCTGATTGAAAAAAGTCTCGACGCTGCGCCGGTTGTTGGCGAAAGTCATCCCCGGCGCAGCGTTCGATTTCGTTGACGCAAAATAACAGTAAAAACCGTAATTAAAAAATACATTCCAAACATTACAAGTTATGGCAACACCCAAGAGCGTAATTGAACTGGCAAAGAAGGCCGGGGCAAAAATGGCGGACATCAAGTTCGTGGACACCTTTGGCACCTGGCAGCACTTCAGCATCCCCATCGCCGAATTGAGCGAAGATTCCTTCTCGGAAGGACTCGGGTTTGACGGCTCCTCGATCCGCGGCTGGAAGAGCATCGAGGCCTCCGACATGCTGGCCATGCCCGACCCGGCCACGGCGTTCATCGATCCGTTCTGCGCCGTCCCGACGTTGAGCCTCACCTGCACCATTGCCGAAACCGGCACGCGCGAAGCCTACACCCGCGACCCGCGCGGCATCGCCCAGCGCGCCGAGAAACATCTCGTCTCCACCGGCCTCGCCGACCAGGCGTTCTTCGGGCCCGAGGCGGAGTTTTTCATCTTCGACAACGTGCAGTTTGATTCCAAGACCAACGGCACATTCTACTCCATCGACAGCGAGGAAGGCATCTGGAACACCGGCCGCGACGAAATGCCGAATCTGGCCAACAAAATCCGCCACAAGGAAGGTTACTTCCCGGTTGCGCCCGCCGACACCCAGCAGGACATCCGCACCGAGATGTGCCTGGTGATGGAGGAACTCGGCGTCAAGATTGAGCGCCAGCACCACGAAGTCGCCACCGCCGGCCAGGCGGAAATCGACTACCGTTTCAGCACGCTGGTCACGTCCGCCGACTGGATGATGATCTATAAGTACGTCGTCAAGAACATCGCCAAGAAGCACGGCAAAACCGCCTGTTTCATGCCCAAGCCGCTCTTCGGCGACAACGGTTCCGGAATGCACACTCACCAATCCTTGTGGAGCAAGGGCAAGCCGCTCTTTGCCGGCAAGGAATATGGCGGCCTCAGCCAGATGGCTCTGTACTACGCCGGCGGTCTGCTCAAGCATGCCAAGGCCCTGTGCGCCATTTGCAATCCCACCACGAACAGCTACAAACGCCTCGTGCCGGGTTACGAAGCGCCCGTCAACCTCGCCTACAGCGCCCGCAACCGCAGTGCCGCGGTCCGCATCCCGACCTACAGCGAAAACCCGAAGGCCAAGCGCCTCGAGTATCGTCCGCCGGATCCGGCCGCGAATCCGTATCTCTGCTTCGCCGCGCTGCTCATGGCCGGTCTGGACGGCATCCAGAACAAGATCAAGCCGGGCGAACCGCTCGACAAGAACATCTACGAACTGCCGCCGGAGGAACTGAAGAAGGTTCCGAATGTGGCCGGCAGCCTCAGCGAGGCGCTCGATTGCCTGGAAAAGGACCATGCGTTCCTGCTCAAGGGCGACGTCTTCACCGAAGACTTCCTCGACATGTGGATCAGCACCAAGCGGAAGGAACACGACGCCATCCGCCTGCGTCCGCATCCGTACGAATTCTTCATGTATTACGACGTGTAACACACGCTCCGGAGGAACGGGGGACACAGCGGCGCGGACGAAAGTCCGCGCCGTTTTTGTTTTCCGAACATGGTTTTACGGTAGGGCTGGCGCTGCCGCGCCGCCCAACTTCCCCAAGAACGAGCAGAGCGATGTTCTTGCGTGCTGATCTCGACGCGGTTTCCGCCAGCATCACTGCGCTGACTGGCAGTGAGATTTGGGCAAACCGGCAGGTTTACCCTACCATCGTTGGTGTTTATACCAAAGTGTGCCCTTGTTTCAACGGTCCAGGTTTTCAATTTGCGATTGGGGGATTCATTGGTTATCTTTGAAACATGACAGAAGTTCAGCACAAACGGCTGAGACGGATCATGAAGGATGCTCTCCGGATCCAAGATCGTTTTGCTGCCGAGCCTGTCCTTGCTCGAACAGGAAAGGGATACCTCAGAAGCGAAGGCGTCGGGACGCTGCAACGGATCAAAGCCAGTTTAAGGAAATCCGCGGCTCATTGAAGCAGCCAACTCCACATGCCGCGCCTTGTCAAACCCTGGCTCGCCTCATTCGATTGGGAAATTGTCACTGAAATCAACCGCGGCCTGTGCAAGCAAAAGAACGCTCTCCACAAGCCCACCTCCGACGGACATTTGCCTGCCAAGACGCTTTGGGAGAAAAATCAATCCAAGGAACTCGCCTTGACCGAGGCGCTTGAAATCTGCCTGAAATGTCATCGGCTGGCCCCATTTTGTTTTTACAACGGAAACACCTTTGCCGCCATCGCGCGCGATTTCATCACGGAGTTGTCGCCGCAACTGCCCGCCGACAAGGCCCACATCCTGCGCAGCATCGCCGGCCACATCGTCGCCGGAACCGCCACCGACATCGAACGCAAACAACTGGATTCCCTGCTCGCCGCGCTGAAGAAATAGCCAAGCTGAAGCACGGCGAGACGAATTGGTAGGGCGCGTCACTCCGTGCGCGCCGTCGTACGACTGCTGGCTTGTGAACGCATCACCACAATCGGCGGCGGGCAGAGGACTGCCCTCCCTACCCTTTTATTTCAACTGTGTCGCCAGCTCCTCGCCCAACGCCGCCGCTTCGGCAATCGGACGTTTACCTTCGGCGCGATTGGCCGGGCCTTCGCGGAAGGATACCGCGCGCATCTCCATCCGGCTGCCGTCAATTTCCGCATACGCGGCCACCGGACTCTGGCAGCCGCCACCCATCGCGCGCAGGAACGCGCGTTCGGCGGTCACACACTGAAAGGTGTTGAAATGGTTCAACCGCTCGCAAATCTTCGCAATACGTTCATCATCCGCCCGAATCTCAATGCCAATGGCGCCCTGCCCTACGCACGGCAGCATCACATCCACGTCCAGGACCGTCGCCAGCAACCCATCCGGCACGGCGTCGCCTTCGAGTTTGCCTTCGGGCATGACGCGGAAATTCAGCCGCGTAATGCCGGCCAGCGCGAGCACCGTCGCGTCCAGTTCGCCGCGTTCGGCGACCTTCTGCATCCGCGTGGTGACGTTGCCGCGAATTTCCACCACCTTCAAATCCGGCCGCGCGGCGAGCAATTGTTCCTTGCGCCGCGTGCTGCTGGTGGCAATGGTCGCGCCTTTCGGAAAATCCTTCAGCTTCAGGTGTGGTTTGAACCCGCGCAACGCGTCCTGGCCCGGCACCCAGTCGGCGGAAGCCAGGTTGGCGGCGCGGGTTTTGATGTGTTCGGCATTGCGGTAAATCAGCACGTCGCGGACATCGGCACGCTTGGGCGTCGCAGCGAGGACCAACCCGGCGGGCAGATCGGTCGGCAAATCCTTCAGGCTGTGCACCGCCAGGTCGGCCTGGCCTTTGACGAGTGCGACTTCGAGTTCCTTGGTGAACAAACCTTTCGGCAGACCCTCGCCGACCTTAGCCATCGAAGCCTTTTGCAATTTGTCGCCGGTGGTTTTGATGATTTTCAGTTCGAAACGCAGTTTGGGAAACGTTTCGCGGCATTGCGCGGCGATCATGTTGGCCTGTGCCAGCGCCAGCGCGCTGCCGCGCGTGCAAATGATGATGGGTCGTTCAGAAGTCATGATTTCAACGCAGAGACGCAAAGAACGCAGAGGTTCGCGGAGATAATCTTCTTTGCGATTCTCCGCGATTTCCGCGTCTCTGCGTTAAAGTCAGTTTCACGATTTGTTTAAGGATGGTACCGAAGGCAAATCAATCAGCAAACTCATTGGCGACCGTGACTCCAGCAATCCCTTCACCTTTTCGCCAATAATCGCCTCGCACTTCACAATTTCCTCCTGGCGCAACTTCAGATAGTCATCAGCGATGGCCTGCAGGTCGTCGATGTTGTAGAGATAGACGTTCTCCAGAAAATTTACTTCCGGATCAATATCGCGCGGCACGGCGATGTCGATGAGCAGCAGCGGACGCTGCTGGCGCGCCTTCATCAGCGGCTCAAGTCCGGCGCGGTCAAGAATGTGATGCGGCGCGGATGTGCTGCTGATGGCGATGTCGATCTTCTGAAACTCCCCCGCCCAATCATCGAATTGCACGGCGCGGCCCCCGAATTCGCCGGCCAGCGCCACCGCGCGTTCGGGGGAACGATTGGCCACGACGATGCCGCGCGCGCCGCGCGACAGCAAAGCGCGGGCGGTTTTCTCGCTCGTTTCGCCGGCGCCGATCACGAGCACTTCACGGTCGGCGAGCGAACTGAAAATCTTCTCCGCCAGTTCCACCGCCACCGACGCCACGGAAACGCTGCCGCGCTGGATGTTCGTTTCGGTGCGGATGTGTTTGGCCACGTTGAAGGCGCGCTGAAACGCCTTGTTCAGGCGGGCCCCGGTGTGTTTGTGCTGAAAAGCAAGTTCATAGGCCTTTTTGAGCTGGCCGAGGATTTCGGTCTCGCCCAGCACCATCGAATCAAGACCGCAAGCAACCTTGAACAGGTGCTGCAGACTTTGCGGTTCGGCGAACGTGTAAAGTTCGTTGGTAATCACAACTTTCGGAGGGCGGAGCTCCGCGACGCCCAAATTCTTCGGCTCCACTCCCTCGCCCCGCCCAAGCGAGGAGAGGGCTGGGGCGAGGGGATTTGAGCTTGAGCCAACGGCCTCCTCACCCCGCCCCTCTCCTCGTTGAGGAGAGGGAGAAGAATCTTGCGCACGGATGCCAGCTTGGTGGGGCGAGCGTCCTCGCGAGCCGGAATCTTGTTCTGACGACGGCTCGCCGGGAGTCTCACCCCACCGGGCGAGAAATTGTTTCAATTCGGCGAACGCCCGGGCGGGTTCGAGCGAAGTGGCGGCATAAATCTCCACCCGGTTGCACGTCGAGAGAATCACCGCCTCGTCCGCGATGCCGGATTCGCGCAATGATTTCAACGCCTCGGGAATTTTCGCCTCGGCAAAGGCAAACCGTTCCCGCAGTTCCACGGGCGACGAATGATGGCTCAGGCCGATGACGACGATGTTCATTGCCGGGAAGTGACAGGTGACGGGTGACGGGTGACGAGTAACAGGCAACCGAATGGCGTCCGCTTTTGGCGCCTTCGACACTCGTCACTCGACACTCGACACATTCGTTTCATCGGTTATGCAGCGGGGAAAGCAGGATGAATCCCCAGAACGTCAGCAGCAGAAACGCGAAGCTGCCCACCACCCCCCAGGCCAACCGCCGTCCGCCCTGGCCGAATTTCCAGCGCGACACCAGCAGGGTGAGATAAACCGCCCAGACGAAGAGTGAATAACCCAGAATCGGATCCCCCTTGAACTTCCGGCCCTGTTCCTCCGCCTCCCGGACCAGCAGCGGCGCGAGGGACAGGCCCGCCGTGAGCAGTACCAGCCCGCCGCACACCAGCCCGGTCATCACCCGCTCCAGCCGCTGAATGGGCGGCATCAGCGAGAGCACCGCGCGCAACTTGTGGAACTTCAGGTCGTGTTCCTGGCTCAGGAACATGACTCCCGCCACGGAAGCCAGCCCGAAGGCGCCGCACGACAGCAACACGAGCGCCCCGTGAATGCTGCCCCAGTCCGTGTGGAAATCCGGCCTGCCGCCGTACGGTTTGTCGAGGGGCGGCATCAGCGCAAAGACCCCGATGGCGAACAGTCCGGGCGCGGCGAACGCGCCGAGGAACCGCAGTTGCGGGAACAACCCCGCCACCAGATAGGCCGCCACAATCGTCCAGATGATGAAGGTGATGGCTTCGTAAAGGTTGTTGACCGGGCAATGGCCGAAGGAGAAGCCGCGCAGGAGCATGGCAATCGTGTGCAGCCCGAACGCGGCGAGCAGCAGGAAATAATTCACGTGGTCGTCCTTGCGAAAGCCCTTCCGCCACAGAAAAACCGAATACACCGCGCTCAACCCGTAAAGCATCACGGCGAGCAAAAACAAATGACGGTCAGTGAACCAGGACACGCTGACAGGTTAAACGCGGAAATGGACGGGGCAAGCGGGAATTCGGAAGTGGATTTGTCGCCGCACTTTTGCCTGTTGAAATCTGGCGACAGCCCAATGTACCCGGGTGGCGCTGATTCGGGCTAAAAATATCGCGCATCCGACAGCCCTCACGGTTTCGCGG
Source organism: Limisphaerales bacterium (assembly GCA_052145735.1). Lineage (GTDB taxonomy): Bacteria > Verrucomicrobiota > Verrucomicrobiia > Limisphaerales > UBA11358 > UBA11358. Next base: position 29,591 of record JBKQOA010000152.1, on the reverse strand, counting down.
TGTCACCCGGAGGAGGGACAGAAATCGAGGCCGGAGCAGCGGTTGAAGCCTTCGCCTCGGGGAAAACGAGGCCGGGGTGGCGGTCACGAAAGGCGCGGGTGGCCACCCCCAACACGGACAGATCCCCGTTGGCATCCACGCCATTCGACGTCCAGCCCATCGCGCCTTGCCAGCCGTTCTGACAGGCACTTTCATAGTTCTCTTCCAGGTGATAGTGGGCGGTGCCCTTCGACGGAAATTCGCCGAAGATGACGGGGCGGTTCCCGGGCAGGCCATAGTCAACCGGGCGCATGTAAAAGGCGTTGCCGGGGTTGATGCCGCTCATCCAGTCGTAATAATGCGGAGCGTAGAAGTCCACGTGTGCGCGCACATCATCACCGGCCAGGGCCTGGAGTGCGCGATCACCGAGCACGTTGGTGGCACGGGTGTCCGAGAGGTACTTGGGGCCCATGCAAATCCCCACGGTCACGAGGATCTCGCTGTTGGCGTGAATGACCGCGGCCGCCCGGCCAAAGTAGGTTTGCAGCGGTTGCCAGGGCAGCTTGCCGCATTTCGCATTCTCATGCACCCAGTCCGGTTCGTTGCAGAGATCAATGCTCCACAACCAGGGGTTGCTCTCGTAACGGTTGACGAATGGAACCACGTAATTTGCCACCAGCGAATCAATGTTGGTGGTGTCCGTGATCATGTTCCGCCAACGCTGGTAGTTGGTGTGCTCTTTCGAAAAATGATCAAATGAAAGCAAGGTTGCCATGACGTAAACCTGTCGGGCCTGCGCGATTCGGAAAAGATTGTCGAGATCACTCCAGAATTTTGGGGTGCAACCGGACACATGGCCGCTGGCGGAGATGTTGATGCCCACCTCGCCGTTGCAGGAAATCCAGACCCGGGTGGCATTAATGCCGTTTTCGTGCAGTTGCTGGAAGTGTTTGTCCCACCAAACCGGGTCAAACCCGCCGCCAAAATCATTCCAGGTGTGCCACGGAGTGTTCGCGCCGTTGATCCAAATCCGGTCGGCGCCGGCGCGAAACTCGGTGCCGGAGACGGTAATGCGATCTCCAAAACCGGCGCGGGCAGGCAGAACGCCGGCCAGTACGGTGAACGCGCCGACCACCCAACACACCGACAGCACTCTTCGCAGATCAGACATTGTGGCAACGAGGATAACGGTTGGAACGGCGATAAAATCAGGGGCTACCAACCGGATATGGTTCAGACATGTTTTCATAAAATAATTTCGGCAAATATTCGTTACTAGCGAAGCGCCCCACCGGCGCTGTCGTTCCAGATTCTTCGCCGTGGTTTCCTGCCCGGCGCGCATTCCTGTCGATCATGGCGCGGCGGATTGCTGCAACCCGTTCACATTCTCAATCACCGGGTCCAGCGTGAGCTTGCGTGTTTCCGATTCGGCCTGGCGGACATGGATGTTTCGCAGCTCCAGACCGGCGACACTGTCGGCATAGATCCACGGAATATGGTTCTTCGCCATGAATGAAGGCCGGAGCGGCGCGGGCGCCAGATCGAACTCCTGCCCATACAGCTCACTGTTGGGGCTGAAGCTGAAAGTCAAATCCCAGTCGCTCAAAACTATGTCGCTGACGTTCTGGTTCTGGCCGACAACCAGGATGCTGTTTTCCGCCCGCGCCCGGACATGGCTGATGCTGATGCCGTGGATGCGGGCCGAGGCGGAATGCGCGGCTGAAATGATGAAGGGCTCGCCCTTGCCCCACCACGCGCCGGCAAACATGCGCGTCTCCATCACCACATTGTCAATGACCACATTCTCCACCCACCCGTGGTCGCCGGCCTGGATGGCGAAACCGCGACTGCAATCACTCATCACCAGGTTGTTGATCGCCACATCCCGGACTTTCCCCGAAGAATAACCCAGGTGAATGCCGCACGAACGGCTCGTCAGGACGCAATTGGCAATGGTGATGTGCTCGCACACGCTGTCCGGGTCGGTGATGCCGGTGAACGCCAGACAATCGTCCCCGCCCCGGATGATGCAGTCGGAGATCACAATGTTTTTTGAGCCGCAAAAATGAATGCCGTCGTTGTTGGGAACCTGGAGATTGTTGTCAATGCGGATGCCATGCACCTGGATGTCCTCGCAATCGCTGTAAGTGACGGTCCAGCAGGGTGAGTTACGGATGGTAACGCCTTCGAGGCGGAGATGGCGGCAATCATGGAAGAAAATGGGCTGGGTGGGACGGTTGCCGGCGGTGACCACGCATTGCCGCCGCTGCCAATCCTGCAACAGCGCATCCTTTGCGGCTGGCAGTCCGGTCCGGAGCTTGTTCCAGTCAAAGAACGGCCGGTCCACTAGTTCAATCGTGCCTTCTCCGCAGATGGAAATGTCGCTTTGGTGCAAGGCCCACAACAAGGATCGCGTGCCCCCCATCTCGAGATGTTTGAAGCCGTTGGTGGGATAATCCTCGATGCGGGACGAACCGTGCAGCACCGCGCCGGCCTCCAGCCGGAGCGTCACCTGCGATTTCAATCCGACGCTGCCAGTGAGCCACACGCCGGACGGCACCAGTACCGTGCCGCCGCCTTTTCCGGCGCAGTCATCCACGGCCGCCTGGATGGCGGCGGTATTGAGCGTTTTGCCGTCGCCCACCGCGCCGTGGTCGGCGATGGATACGGTGACGGCAACGGCGGATGTGGCAGCAAAGCCAAGTGCCGCGGACAGGGCGAACATCAGGTGGGATTTCATAAAGTGTTTTTACAAATGTTGATTTACCAGTTCAACGCCTGACGGAACTGGGGTTCCAGCTCCTTGGCTATGGATTCATGATCCGCGCGGGTCGGATGGCCGTTTCCCGGAATGCCGGCATAGTGGCTGACCGAAGCCAGTTGGACCTGGGGACTGTTTACCTTGGCAACAATTTCCTGGAGATAGGCGTGCAGCATGGTTCGCTTCGGCGCTTTGCCCTCGGCGTCTTCGAGCATCGGCGAATCGAGCAGGAAAATGCGGGCGTTCGGCGAGTCGCGGCGGATTTTCCGGATGAACTCGACATAGGCATTCACAAATTCATTTTCGTCCGGCACGCCCTGGTTGAAATCATTGGTGCCGAGACAAATCGCAATCGCGTCCGGCTCGTAGGAGTTCTGCTGCCAGAGGCAGGACGGATCGTCGGGCAAGGCCAGTTCGTAAAATTGCGGCGCGTTGTTGATGTTGCGGATGCCCTGCCAGTCGCGAATGACGCCGCGCCCGCCATAGCTGACCAGCACGCATTGGGCGTTTAATTTTCGCGCCAGGATTTTCCCATACGACAACCGCGCGTTGGAGTTCTGGTCTTCGTGCGCGGTTTTGCCCTTTAACGGATCGTCGGGCCGGATGTCGGTCGCCGCGCCGCAAGTAATGGAATCGCCGATGAACATCAGTTTGCGTGCCGGCAGAGCGGGCGGCGACAGGAGTTTGCCTGCGTCGCCCAGCTTTAAGCCGATGATTTCACAGGTACCCTGCCAGCTTTCCGAACGCCGGGTGATTTCGAGAACGTGATCCGTCGTCGCCGCATTTTCCAGCAGTGGATAATCGCCCTCACCGGCACGGCAGCGCAGACGAACCGGTTCACCGCCATCCACGCCGACATCAAAATACACCTCGTCGGTGGAGGCTTCCACGCGCATCGCGAGCTGGCTGCCGTGATAGCGGAAATGCAGCACTGTGCCGCAGAAGCCAAGCCGTATGACGCCATTGGACGGGGCGTACCGACCTTCAATGACGATTTCAGGCGAGACAGCTGGGACAAAGTTGGTGCTGCCAGTCAACGACTCCGCGCCTGCCCGGTAGGCGAGCAGGGACGCGGCGAGGAAAATTGGAAGATATGGTTTCATGGCTTGGTTTCCAGAGTTATCGACTGACCCCATTGTTCATTCGGTTTCGGGCCCATCTGCAGGACCAAGTGGCCGCCTTTGGCCACGTCGGCATGGTACAGGCGGGCCTCGTTCAACGGATGGCCGTTGAGCGTGGCGGATTGGATGTAAATATTGGTCGCGGAGTTTCCCCGGGCCTCGATGGTGAAGGTCCCGCCGGGATAATATGCCGGATCCAGGTGGAGAACCACCCGGTCGAACAACGGGCTGGAGAGATCGTAATACGGACGGACGGCGCAGCCGCCCTCCATCTCGAACAACCCCATCGACAACAAAACGAAGTAGGCACTCATCTGTCCTTCGTCCTCCTCGCCCACCCAGCCGGTGTAAGGCGACTCCTCGAAATAATCACGCAGCACCAGGCGCGAGTATTTCTGCGTCAGCCACGGCTTGCCGGAATAGCTGAACAGAAACGGCGCCTGCAAATTCGGCTCATTGCCGAGGTCCACGTAACGTTTGGCAAAACCCTCTTCCAGCCGCGAATTGAACTGGTCCGCGCCCAGCAGCTTCACGAGTCCCGGCAAATCCTGTGGCACAAACCAGGTGTAAATCCATGCATTGCCTTCGACAAATCCTGGACCGTTCCAGCCGCCGGTGGTGCCGTATTGAAACGGATCGAACGGTTCCACCCAGGAGCCATCCTGATGTCGGCGGCGGATGTATTGAACCTGCGGATCAAACGCGTTCCGATAATTTTGCGAACGTATCAGCAATTGCCCTGCTTCATTGGTATGGCCCAAGGCGAGGCCGAACTGCGCCGCCGCCCAATCGTCGTAGGCGTATTCCATCGTGCTCGACACCGGCCCGACCTCTTCCGGCACATAGCCCAGTTTCATGTAAGCCGCCAGGTGACGGTCACCGGCAAAACCGCCATTGTCCATCGCGACACCGGGCGTGGTCAAATCATGCCAGATGGCTTCCCACGCCTGATGGGTGTTGAAATCGCGGATGCCTTTCTGGTAGCTGCTGACGATGAGGCTTTGCTGATGCTGCGCGCACATGATGGGCGAATACCTGGCGTTCACCGGCGCTTCGGGCAGCCAGCCGCCGCGCTGATACAGCTCGAGGAAAAAATTGACCCACGACGACGCGACGCGCGGCGTGAGCAACGTCCACAGCGAATCGAGCGTCCATTGCGTGCCCCAAAAGGCGTCGCTGCTGTAAACCGCATCCGCCGGCGGCTGGAGCTTTTGTGTCTGGCCGCGAAAGTCGATGTATTGCCCGTCGCAATCGTTCAGAACACTCTTCGCCGAATACGCGCGGTACAGGCAGGTGTAAAACAACTTATGATCTTCCGGGCGGGCGCCAAAGACCTCGGCCCGGCTCAATAAATCGTTCCAAACTTTGCGGGCGTGCGCCATCACTGCATCAAAGTCCCAGCCGAACGGTTTCATTTCGGTCGTCAGATTCCGCCGCGCCTGCTCCACGCTCACCAGTGAAATCCCGGTGCGCACCAGGATTTTCTCGCCGGCGGTCGTGCGGAAATTCATCACCAACCCGCAACTGCCTTTGCCGGAAAAGTTGGTGATGCCCTTTTCGTACGTCACGGGCCGCCGCCATTCCGTGCCGTAGTTCACGTCCGAACCGGTGTAGCTGCCCAATCGCCAGTCGTCCAGACTCGTCATCGGTCGGCTCAGCTGGAGTACGAAATGAACGGTGAAATCGAGGGCATAGCCGTTCTTCTGCTTGATGGAGCCTTCGATCTCCGTCGGGCCGACCTGTCGGGCCGACACGTCCAGGATTTGTGTTCGTTCTTCGGTCGGAAAATCAAAATCCAGCAGCAGCCGTGACTGGTCGCTCTCCGGAAATGTCAACTGCATCAGGCCGCAACGCATCGTGGCCGTCAGTTCCACCTTCACATGATAATCCAGCAAATCCACGCCGTAGTAGCCCGGGCTGGCTTTCTCGGTGTCCTTGCGAAAGCGTGACCGGTAACCGCTCGTCCACATGCCGCCAAACGGACCGTCGGCCGGGCCGGGAAACAGTTTGGATTCAATCGGGCCGACGACGGGCATGAGGCTGACGCCGCTGAGCGACATCGCGTGCAGGTGGCTGAAACCCGAAATGCTGCCGATGGTGTATTCGTAGCCGCCGTTCCAGACATTGTCCTGGTTGTCCGGACTGAACTTCACCAGGCCGAAGGGCAGGGTCGCGCCCGGAAACAACATCCAGCGTGAATTGGAAGTACCCATGAAAACATCCACGTCATCGACCGGTTGTGGAGCCGCAACCGCTGCCAGTGGCGGGCAGCACAACAACCAGGTAATGATGAGTCGGAGCATTTTCATATTTGTTTTGAAGAGGTTGTCAAAACGGTTGCCCCGGGTCTAACGTTTTCAAATATTTGCACTGGTTGGTTTTTATAATCTGCTTTCCGGCAGGCGTCTCAGTGCCGTTTGTTTTCAAACCGCCCGATTTCGGCCCGGGTGGGAGCGGAGGGTTGCGCTCCCCAGCGCGTGACGGAAATGGCGGCGGCGGCATTGGCAAACCGGACCGCGGCCGGCAGCGTCTTTTCTTCAGCGAGCGCGACAGCCAGCGCGCCATTGAAAATATCGCCGGCAGCGGTGGTATCCACGGCCTTGACCTTGAAGCCAGGCACCAGCTGTTTGCCGCTGGCGTCGGCCAGAAACGCGCCGCGCGAACCGAACGTAAGAATGACCGTCTTCACGCCGCGGGCCAGCAACCGGTCGGCGGCCTTCGCCGCGGTGGCCGTGTTCGTGACGTTGATGCCGGTCAGGATTTCCGCCTCGGTTTCATTGGGCGTGAGAATCGAAACCAATTTCAGCAACGTGTCCGGCAATGTCCGCGCGGGCGCGGGATTGAGGATGAAACGCACGCCGGCTTTCGCGGCGATTCCGGCGGCGGCCCGGACCGTTTCCAGCGGCGTTTCAAGCTGCGCCACCAGCACGGCGGCGGAACGAATGGCATGGGCTGCACGTTTCACATCCGCAGGCATCAGCCTGGCATTGGCACCGCCGGCGACCGCGATGCTGTTCTCGCCATCCTTCGCCACAAAAATAAGCGCGACGCCCGACGGCGCCGCCCGGTCGCGAAAAACGCAGTCCACATTGATGCCGTCCTTGCGGAAACCGGCGACGGCCTGATCGCCGAAAATATCGCTGCCCACGCGCGCCACGAACGTGACCTTGCCTCCGGCCCTGGCTGCGCCGACGGCCTGGTTCGCGCCTTTGCCGCCGGCGGCGCTGAAGAATTCGCCGCCGAGAACGGTTTCGCCCGGCCGCGGAATGCGCGCGAGCTTGATGATCATGTCGGTGTTGGAACTGCCGACGACAACGATGGATTTCTGTTTCATGACGTTTTCCCCGATGCGAGGTTAGAGTTTGGAGGCGATCAGCACGCCGAGGCCAATCAGGTAGAACAGGAACATCGCGGCCAGCAGCCTGCCCGTGCCGGGCGGCGCGCCCTTGAATTCCTTCCAGATGAACACGCCCCAGAATGCGCCCACCATTGTCGCCCCTTGACCCAGGCCATACGAAAGCGCAGGACTCGCCGCCGTGCTGGCGATGATGCTGAAACTCATGCCGGTGTTCCAAATCATTCCGCCAAGAATGCCGATGAGGTGCAACCTCGCATTGCCTTTGGTAAAATAATCACGATAAGTCACCGGTTCACCGCTGAACGGTTTGGCCATCACGATGCTGTTCCAAAGAAGATTGGACACGAGCAATCCGGCGCTGAACAGCACGATGGCCGTGTAAGGGCTCAGCTTGCCGGGTTCGAGCGCGTGCGTCGCGCCGTCGATTTTCCCCATCGTCTGCGCGACGAAGCTGTAGAAGAATCCCATCAAAACGCCCGCGACAACGGAAAGCACAATGCCTTTCACGGGGGTCTTTTTGCCCGCAACCGCCAGCCGTTGATAGGCGAGGGCATCCAGCACCACGGCCACGACCACCGCCGCCACGCCCGCCGCCAGCATCGGCGCGTTTCCCTCGGGCTTGGCAATGTAGGTGGTGATGACGCCCAGCACCAGCGCCAGCCCGACGCCGATGGGAAAGGCGACCGCCATGCCGGCAATGTCAATCGCCGCGACAAGCAGGATGTTGGAAAGATTGAAGATGACGCCGCCGAGAAAGGCCGAGCCGAGCCATTTGCCGTCGGCTTGATGCAGGTCGGCGAGGAATCCGCGTCCGCCGCTGCCATGGCTGCCGAGCGTGAAGGCGAGAATCAGCGAGAGCAGGAAAACGCCAATCGCATAGTCCCAATAGAAAAGCTGGAAACGCCATTCCTTGCTCGCGAGTTTCTGGGTGTTGGCCCACGAGCCCCAGCACAACATGGTCACGACACACATCGCGACGGCCACCGGATAGGATTCAATGATTAACATGTTTTTTTGGTTTTGGTTGTTGTTGTTTACCGGCTAAACGCCTGCAACTCCGCGCACGTGGCGTGGTTCTGCTGCGGATTGTCGCCGCACGATGGCGCGCCGATGACCCGGATGGCAACAATATTTACGGGATCCGCCAGGTTAAAGGTGAACTGGGTTTTGTCCCATTCAAAATTACTTTTGGACGCCGTGGTCGCGGGGTAGTCGGCCAGTTCGCCAATTGTTTCCCAAGAACTGCCGGAGGTGCGCCGGATTTGCACGCGCGGCTTCCCGGCGCTGGTATCGAACCAGCCGCCGTCGTGATTATCATTTCCGCGGGTGAAGACAACGCGTTTGACGCTCGCGGGGTGGTTCAGGGTGACAGCGAACCAATCTTCGGCCGCAAGCTGGCCGTCGCGGGTCGAGGCGATGCTCTGAAAATCTTCGTCGTTCACCGAGCCGGCCGGTTCGCCCTGGCGCGAGCGGCTTTCCCTGCCGTCCAGCAACACGTTGGCAACGGGCCGGCCGGCCAGCGGCAGCCAGATTTTGAAGCGCTCGCCCATCATGCCGGCATCCGCAAAGGGAACCAGCCGGGTCGTGAATTTCCTGCCGTCCAGTCGGTTCACGCCGTTGACGCGAAAGAGTTGCGCGGCGGGCCAGGTTTTCCAACCGCCCGTGGCGGCATCCGGCACGAAGTCCAAGGCAGCGGGCCGGGCCTGGGGAAGCGCAAAATTGTTCAAAGCCTGATGGGCATCAGTTTCAAGCAGGGCGGCATCCGCCGCCAGCACCAGCGGGCCGTAAAGCACGGCGGCCTTGTCCTGGTTCGAGTCGCTGCCCGCCACAACGCGCGGGGCCAGCTTTAGATCCAGTTCGATCTTATCGCCCGATTTCCAGGTGCGATGCAGCGAGGCGTAGCCATCATCCCCGGGTTTGATGCCGGACGGATGAAGAGAATAATTTTTGCACCACGCCGGCACGCGAAGCTTGAGGGAAAATTCCTTGGGAGACCCGGTTTCGACAGTGATTCGAATGCGTCCGTCGGACGGATAGAGCGTTTCAATTTTCAAGGTGATTGGTATGCCATCGCGCAACGTGAGGTGGGCGGTGCCGGCGTCATACAGGTTGATGACCGCGCCATTCGGATCGGTCGTGATGGCGAACGTCGGCAGCAGCGCGATGCCGCGCGGGCCGCTGGAGTGGCAGCAGGTGATAAAATTGTCGTACGGCTTCCGGCCTTCGAGCGGCGTGTAGTAACACCAGTCGTCCCCGCGAGGATTTTGCGCGGCGAGCAGATGGTTATAGACGGACGTTTCGAGTTGATCGGCAAATTTCGCGTCACCGGTCAGACGCAGCAGCTGCAGGTTGAACTGCATCCAGGTCACGGTCACGCAGGTCTCACAAATCCGCGAAGCCATGTCGTTGGGCAGAACCTCATCGTCCTGGAAATGCTCGGTCGAACTGGCGCCACCGGTGATATAGAGCCGGTGAGCGACGATGTCCTGCCAGGCATTGCTGCAGGCGTCGAGCAGCTGCCGGTCACCGGTCGTGCGGTAAAGTTCCAGCGCGCCGTTGAGGCAGGACAGCATCTCGTAGGCTTTCGCGTTGCCTACCTTGTCAACCCGTTTGAGTTCCAGCAGGCGCGAAACGATGTGCGGACCGTTCGGCTGTTCCCAGGAGCGGACGATATAATTGCAGAAATCGAGGTAGCGTTGTTCTCCGGTCAGGCGGTAGAGCAACACAATCGGTTCCAGCACGCTGGTCGGGGCCATGCCAACGTGCGTGCCCGACGCGATGATGTCGCGCTGGCCGGGGCCGTCGCCGAACGTCCGGCACAACAGGTCGGCCATGCGCCGGCAGGTGGGCAGCGGCGCGAGGTTGCCCGTGTAGCGCATGTAAGTGACGAGGCCGATGAGATTGTATTTGTGCGACCAGACATCCCAGGAAGTCCAGCGGTCCTTGTCGAGGTAGGTGCCCAGGTAGCCGTCGTCGAGCTGGCATTTGCAAAGTTCAGCAGCCGTTTCGTCGAGCGTGGCGCGCAGTGCGGGGTCGCCGGAATAGACCCAGGCGAGCGTGGCCGCGTGCAGCCATTTGCCGACGTGCTCGCCATCCCATTCCTGGTGGCCGGGCCGATGGCGATAGCCTTCCAGCAAAAGCGTGGTATCCAGTCCTTCCAGGCGGTTGGTCACGCTCGCGGTGATGCGCGTGCCGAGCCAACCCGTCAGCTGCACCCGGTCGGGGACCTGGAAATCCTGCCTGTCCGCAACGGCGCCCGGAACCTTGTCCGGCAGCGGCGTGACCGCCCCGGCAACCGCGTTGAATGCAACCAAAGCAATGCCCCAAAGGCATGGCCTGAAGGAAGGTGGTTTGATCGTTGGATTGTTTGTCATATTCAAATTGTCTTGTCGCTGGTTTCCGCTGCAGGGGTGCGCCCCCTGGTTAATCAAGTGAAGCTGCACGGTTTTTGCTCCGCCCGGGCGGACGTTGCCACCCACAAGGCTGCACTTAAAACCAACTTCAATAATCTCGATTTCATAGATTAACGAAATTCCATCCGCCCGGGCCATTCTTTAACTCCGGCACGGCCCACCCCGGTCGAATATTCGTTGCGGCCTTACGGGGCCAAGTCAATCGGGTTTGCGCCGCCGGTCAGTTTCAGTTCCCTGCCGTGCCAGACGAAGACTCCGGTTATGCCCGGCGGCAATTCAACGCTCCCGCGACAACGGTTACCCGCGAAGGCGAGGTCGAGCGCGATGAAGCCATCCGGGTGCGGGGTGCGGCTGACGATCTTCGGCAAGTTGCCCGGCAGGGGCGCGATGCGGACGGTGCGGAAACCGGGCGAGGTTGGGCGGATGCCGGCGACGCTGGCGTGCAGCTGAAACAGCGGATGACTGCCCCAGGCATGGCAATCCGACCGCGTATTGCCCGGCGCTTCGACCGGTGTCTTGAGCCCTTGCTTGACCAGATCCTTCCAGAAATTCATCCGGTCAACGATCAGGTCGCCGCGTCCGAATTTTTGCCAGGTTTCCATCAGGTAGAAGCTGAAGTAAATCGTCGTGCGTTTGAGGTCGGGCGCGGTCAGTAATTGATCGAAGCAACGTCTGGCCTGGTCGCCGGTCAGCGTGTCCGTCAGCAGTGCCAGACACTGGCCGTGTTCGCTGAATTCGGTATGCGCCAGATTATCGGCCATCAGCCCGCGCGTTTCATCCCAAAAACTGGCGCGCACCGCTCCGGCCGTGCGTTCGGCTTTGGCGCGCAGGCGCTGCGCCAGCAGCGGTTCGCCCAGGGAATCTTCCACCTGGGCGGATTTTTGCAGGGCATAGACGTAAAGCAGGTTGTTGAGGGACGAAACGCCCGTCACGGCATCGGGCGCGTCGCCGTCATGCCATTCGGGCACCCAATCCATGAACGGCCAGCCCGGCAGATTCTCCAACAGGCCGTCGCGGTTCAGGTAAGGTTCGAAATGTTCCAGCATCGAGCGCAAGCCGATGACGCGCGCTTTCACGAACCCGGGATCGTTCCGCCAGAAAGCGTAGTCGTTCAGCATCAACGCCCAGATCAATGAGAAGGTTGGCGAGTTCTGGGGCAAATAAGCGGGATATCGTTCGTTGACAAAACCCCAATTCCGGCGTGAGAAATCAAACAATTCAATGGCGCGCCTGGGCAGCCGGTCATCGCGGGTCATCGCATAGGTGGTGAGCAGTTCCAGCCGCGTATCGCCGTCGTATTGAAGTTGCTCGTAATACGGGCAGTCCATGTAAGTCTCGTGGGTGCACATTTGGATTCCACGCACCGCCAGGCCAATGACACCCGGGAGATCCGGATCTCCACCGTCAAAACGGCCCTCGTTTTCGGTGGGATAGCGGCTTTCATCGAGCGCCAGCCGGTGAATGGTCAGGGGTTCGGCTCCGGTTTTGATCGAGACCAGACACCAGCGGCCGGCGCGCCACCATAAGGTGCTGAATTTCTGATGCGCGCCGCCACCGGGCAGAAACGTATCCGTCACGCCGTGGAAGGTTTTCCCGATAAACTCGTCGCGCTGGCCCTTGGCCTCGGACTTGGGCAGATAGAGCGACTCGGCCCAACCCCAAGTCATCCGTGCGCCCGCTCCGCCGCTGACTTCGCACAACGGATAGGCGCAGTAGTAATTGTCGAGGTCCCAAAGCAGAAACTGCTCGGAATTGGCCGGGACCACGATCTGCCCCTGGCCTTCAATGAGCGCCTGCCATTTCGGTAAATCCGGATGCCGCGCCTGTTCCGCCCGCACGGAATCATCCCGAGCGAGCGGGCCGCTGCCCAGCGCCACGGCCCGGCCGGTGGTAATTTCGCGGTCCAATTGATCGGGCAGCGTGGTGGAATACAGCTTCCAGCCGGCGGCGGGTTCGCCCCAGACATTGGTTTTTTTGAGGGGTGAACGGATGACAATTGCCGGGACGTAGTCTCCCTCTTTCCATTGCGGCCCGCAGTCCTGCGCGGTCATGGTCGCGCCCACGAAGGCGGGATTGGGGCCGGGCCGGAACTCACAGCCTTCGAGCCGGGCGACTTCCCACGCCGCCTTGCCGGTGGTGAGCTGCGCGTCATAATCGCCTTCGGCCTTGAGCACGAAACCGCCGCGCCACGACATCTGCGCCACCGGCGCATACGGGCCGAGGCTCCAGGCCACGGCTTCCATCTGGTGCGTGCCGGGTGCGAGTTGCAAATCATAGGTTGAGTAGGACCAGTGCTCGACATCGGACCGGTCGGGGCCCCGCGCAATGCGTTGGCCGTCCAGGAACAGTTCAAAGCGTTCGTCGGCGCTGACGTGAATGCGCACCGGTGCGATGGTCGCTTCGAACGGTTTGCGAAAACGCAACACCACGGGTTTGCTCCATCCCCCGGAAAAATAGTCGGCGTGCGCCGGTGCGGCCGGGTTCCCGAATTCCGGATGCCAGATCCACGCGGCCTCGTCAATGGGTTGGACCGGCATGATCCCCGTGTTGCCCGTGTACAGGCGTGGCGCCAGAAACACCTTGCGGACGACGGGCAGATTGGTTTCCGCCGCCGCTGCCGGGAGTGCCGGCGCGGCGGCCATTCCGATGCACACTGCGAGCGGCAGATTTGCGCTCAAGACCGGGCCGAGAAACCATTTCAGCAATTTCATGGAAGCGCTGGAAAATAGTTTGTTCAAGGCAATGGCTCTCCCTTTAAGGCTTTCTCGATGGCAAAAGCGGCGGGTTTCGGCTGATAATGTTTGTCAAAAGGAAGCGCCCAACCCCAGCCCGGGTATTTCCAGGGGATCCAACTGTATTTGTCGGTGAATCCCCAGGTCAGGAAGGCGGTCACGTTTCCGCTTTCCTTGCAGGTTTTGACAATGTTGTAGTAAGTCCTGGCTTGATTGGTCAGATCCGCCGGTGTCGGTTCGCCGTACACCTTGTCGGGCGAAGTGGACAAAACCGGGAGTTCAATTTTGATGTCGCATTCGGTGACCTGCACTTCCAGGCCCATGTCCTTGTAGGCCTGAATGTTTCCCGCCAAATTGTCGCCGGTCGATGGATCGTTGCCGTAGTTTTGATGCATCTGCAAACCCACGCCATTGATGGGCACGCCGTGGTCCAGCAAGCTTTTCACCAGGGCGCGGGCGGCAAACGATTTTTCACCCCAGCCGTAATAACCCTCGATGCCATAATCATTCAGGAATAATTTGCAGTCGGGATCCACCGAATGCGCCTTGCGGAAGGCGTAGCTGACAAAATCTTCCGAAACGTCGCCGTGGGCCTGCAGGATTTTGAACGCCTTATACCAGAAAGAATGCTGCAGGATGGTATCCAGGCTGGACCGGTCCACCTTGGTGTCGCCCACCGGGTCGCAGATCACTTCGTTGACCACGTCCCAATACTTGATCCTGCCCTTGTACCGGCCCATGACGGTTTCGATGTGGTGGTCGAAGATGGCTTTGACGTCTTTGGCGGCGAACTTGCCTTCGGGTGCGTTGTCATACTGGTCCACATAATTGTTCCGCAGCCATTCGGACTGCCATTGGTAAACCAGCACATGACCGCGGACGACCAGATTGTGTTCCTGCGCAAACCGGACAACCTTGTCCGCTTTTTCGAACCTGAAATCTCCCCGCGATCTCTCAGTATTCTCAAACTTCAAATCGTTTTCCGGAACCACGATGTTGAAATGGTTGGTCAAAAGCGCCGTGTAAGATTGATCACGGCCCAGCGCGTTCGGGTCAACCTCCGTGCCGAAGAGCATGTTCTTCGACAATTCCTTGTACGGGGTTATGGCCACGTTCGTATCCAGACTGGTTTCCAGGTTGGCTGGCGTTTCCTTCAAGCTGGCCAGCCGCGGCTTTATAATGTCGAACCAGGCCGATCCCATCTTTTGATACCCAGAATCTGACGGATGCAACCCGTCGGCGGAAAAATCGCCGGTGACAAAATTGCACAGCCGCGGGAGATCAACAAAGACAAAGTTTGTTCCGTGCCGCGCCACAACCGCCGGAATCAGGGAATTGTATGCCTCCACCGTCGCCGGCTTTACTTTGTAGTCGTTCGGCGTCCGGACCTTCAGGATCGCCGCCGCATAAAAAGTTGCCTGCGGGGCGGCCTGCTGGCAGCGATCCAGCAACACGTCCAACCGTTGCGCCGCCGTTTCCGGTGTCGCCCCTTGAATCAGATCGTTCACGCCGATTTGCAACAGAACACAGTCGGGCCGGCAGCGGTCGAGCCAGTCCGTCACATTGCCGGCCAGATTATCCGTCCGCCAAGCGCGATGGCCTTCATGGTCGGCATCGAATGTTGCGTTCGTTGGATCATTCAGCGTGCCGACAAAATCCGCCGATAATTTTGCATCCTGACATGATTGCCAAAGAAACCGGCGGTATCCGCCAATCCCATCCTTACCCGCACCGTAGGAACCGGCCGTGATGGAGTCACCCAGCGGCATTATACGCAATGCGCAAAATGCAGGTACCGGCAAGAGCATCGCACCCAGCACCAGCGCCACGAACGCGAAGCCGGCAGCACGCCTGGCCGGTTTTGTTCCGGCCGGAGATTCGGCGCAAGAATGGGGATTAGTTATTGGAGTCATATCAGGTCCAGGCCGTCACCGCGACGATAGATGTTTTTAAGGTTCACCGGCATGCGACCGCGTATCGGGATCTCGCCCAACCACGCCTTCACCGCCATTTCCTGGCTGGCCTTGCTCTGGTCGAAGGCGAAGAGGCAGGTCGGCGCGGTGGGATAATAGGTCATCACGTAGGGGTCGCCAAAAGACGTGATCACCACCTGCCTGGCCTCCGTCAGAATGCCCAGGAAAAACAACCGGACGGCATTGAGGTTGGGGATCAATGTGCCGATGGCAAAGCTGGGCACGACGTAGAAGTTGATGAAGACATAGTCCGCGTTCCGGCACACGGCGAGGCGTTCCCGCAGTTCGGGCAAGGTCCAGTCGGAAACCACTTCGATGGCCTGCACTTTGGCGCCGCGGGCGCGAAGCCGTTCAGCGGTGATGTCGCGCAAGGGAGTGCCGCCATTCGCCTTCACCATCTTGTTCTCGGGACAAAAGACATTGAAGACCACGACGTTTTTGTCCGCCAGGTTCGGAAGCGGGAGCGCTTGCTTGTCGTTCTTCAGGAGTGTCAGCGCGTCGCCTGCAATCTTGCCGCACAACTCCTCAACGCGATCCGGGCGAAACAGGCGTTCCCGCTCCGAGGCCGGGTGCGGCCGGTGCGGTCCCCGGTCAAGGCCGATCCTGAGCTTCGCCCGAAGTATCCGCCGAACAGCGTCGTCAATGCGATCGAGACTCAGGACGTCTTTGTCCACCGCGCGGAGGATGGACTCCACATCGCGCTCGAAATCCGTGGGGAAGAAGTTCAGCAGAATATCCGTTCCGGCTTCAATGGCCTTGATATTGGCTTCCTCCCGGGAATATAGGGAAGTAACTCCGCCCATGTTCAGGGCGTCGGAAATGACAATGCCTTCAAAGCCCATTTCTTTTTTGAGCAATCCGGTGATGACTTCCCTGGACATGGAAACCGGAATCGTGCGGCCGGAGACCGGATGCCGTTCGGTGCAGAGGGAGGGCACTTCCAAATGCGCCACCATGACGGACCCGACACCGGCGGAAATTGCCTCCCGAAAAGGCCGCAGGCAGATTCGCTCCAGCTCGGCGCGGGACAGGTCAATGATGGCCGGGCTGATGTGCTGGTCCATGTGCGTGCTGCCGTTGCCCGGAAAATGTTTGGCGGTCGCGATGACTCCCTGGTCCTGGATTCCCCGGATATAGGCGGCGGCCAGCCGGGACACCACTTCCGGATCGTCGCCATAAGCGCGGACATTCACATCCGGGCAAAACGGGTTGGTGTTGACGTCCACGACCGGGCTCAGAGTGTAGTTGACGCCCAACGCTCTCGCCTCGGTGGCAATGTGTTTTCCGATTGCGTATTCCATTTCCGGGGAACCGCGGGAGCCCCTGGCCATGGGTCTGGGGAACAAGGTTCCTTCGCGGAGGTAGGCGCCGGTCCCGGCCTCGTAATCGCTGCAAACAAAGAGCGGGATGCCGGCTTGGGCCTGGGCTTTCTCGACGAACTGTGCCAGGTCGGCCTGATTCAGGGTGAAGTGAAAAAAACCGCCCAGGTGGCAGGCGCGGATGCGTTTGAGGATGGTGTCCTGTTCATTCGGAAGCTGCCAGAAGCCGACCACGAGCATCTGGCCGGCTTTTTCCTCCAGCGACATTTTTGACAGCGTGGCTTCTATCCAGTTGGAATCGTCTTGCATGAGTCAGCGGTTCCGGCGGTTTGCGCGAAGAGGGGCAACCCCTTTGGTTTCAGGGTATAGGTTAAGGACTGTTTTGTCATAACGCCTGCCCCTTCTGGGAATTGGATGGGCGGACAATTAGTAGAGGGTTCGGCTCAGAATTTCAAGCTGGGTCTGTCGCGGGAGGTTGACGAAGCGTTCACAGAAACCGCCGACCCGGACCATCAGGTTCTGGAAGTTTTCCGGGTGCCGCATGGCTTGTTCGAGGTCGCCCCGGCTCACAATGGTGAACATGGCCTGGGCTCCGCCTTTTAGCCAGTAAGTGGACACCAGCGCCTCCACCTTCCCGCGATATTGGGTGAACAGTTCCCTCGAAAATTTCATGTTCTGCACGGCACCGGCATGAATGGCGGTCGAGGGCTTGACCACTGAATTCAAGAAAGCGGTCAATCCGTTCTTGTCGGCTCCGCTGACCGGGGCGTTGCCCGGGTTCAGATAGGCGAGGGCTTTCCGGCCGTCGGGCGAAGCCGCCGTGTGCCCACCTAGGGCAATGTGGGCGTCGTTGTTGATGACGACAATCAGATAGGAGTGCAATCCCGTTTTGGACCGTTGATCGCGGGTGTAGTTGCACACATGATTGTGAACCTGTTGCAGCATCGCATCGGCCGTGTCATTGTCGTTGCCATATTTCGGACAGTTGAGCATCAGTTTTTGTTCCCGCTCATATCCCGCAAAACCGGCGTCCAGCATTTCCACGAGGCGGGCGATGGTGAACCGCTTCTGCTCGTAAACCAGTTGCCGGATCGCCAGGAGGCTGTCGGCGGCATTGGTATTCCCGTAGGATTCGAGGGTTCCCCCCAGATACCGGACGCCGCCCGAGAAGATCGCCTGGCCGCGTTTGATGCAGTCATCCATCAGCATGCTGGAATAGAGAAACGCGGCGTCCCTTCCCGCGTATCGGTATTCCAGTTCTTCGTGTTGAGCCAGCAAATCAACATGATACTCAACCTGCTCCTGGTAAGCCGCCCAAAGCTGCCGGAATGTCTCGAAGTCGCCGTATTTCTCGTAACGATCCAATGGCATCCCCATGGGTTTTCGCGTAATCGGGTCATTACCCCTGTGCAATGTCACCAGCAGCGCCTGCAACAGGTTTATGACTCCGCTGGGCGTTCCAACACTGCGATGATTGAGGACATATTCGCCGCAGCCGAACTGGATGGCATGAACCGCCTCGTCGTAGGGCACCTGGAAAGCCTGCTGAACCGCCGGGATATTGGCGTCATCATTGTAGAGCATCGGGTACGGGTTTCCTTCGCCGAGGACGTCGAGGGCTTTTTTGTAAAGCGCGGGGTTTTGGCCTTGATGGAATCGCAAGGCCAACTGCGGGACATTTTCCTTCACCCGGCTGGTTGTTTCCATGATTGCCAGCGCCAGTCGGTCGGCGTGCGTCTCGTTGATCCGCCCCTTGCCGCCGATAACGATCCGGCTGTCATACCTGAAATCCCTTACCTTGATCAAGGCCCAGAATCCGGTCAGGAGCCTGATTCCCCCCTCCTCGTCGATGACGCCTCGGTCAAGGTCGGAACAATAAAGGTCGCCCAACGCATCATCGAGCCGGGCGTAATTGCGGGCGCCGTCAAGCGCGTTGTAGAGCATGATCAACTGCAGGCCTTCGCGGAAGGACGCCGGCTTTCGCGTCGGCAGGGCTTCGAGAATGCCAGCCATGAGTGAGAACTCATTCTTTTGCCGTGGTTCGCTGGCGGCCTGCGCCATGTCGGCAGCCTGCTGGGCATAATGGCGGCAGGTTTCGGCGAACGTGTCCAACGCCATCAACATCGCTTCATACAACTGCCGGGGCGCTGATCCGTCCGGCGATCCGGAAAGCTGCCTTCGAATCTCCTCACGCAGGCCCGGAATGCCCAGCGAGACCAGTTTGGCATAGTCAAGTTGCACGCCGGACATCCGCCACAACGTGAAGGCAATGCCCGGCTCAGCCATGTAGAGGTCGCTGGGCAATCCGCTCCGCATCTCCTCGGAATACGCGCGCTTGGTTTTCGCCACCGTGTGGTTGAACTTCCAGAACTCGCCAATCTCCTTCAACCGCCGTCTTTTTTCATCGGAAAGCCGCGGGCCGTTCATGAGCCGGTCAAAGGCGATGGGGTGAAAGTAATAACCCAGACTGCCCTCGACCGACTGGGGTATGACCCCGATGGGCGGTTGGATCAGACGACCGGCAAAGAGGTCTTGCTCCTGAATGTCGCAGACCATGGCCTTCCATTGCACTTGATAGCAGGCCGCTTCGCGGAGGCAAATGTTGTCCGGATGCTGCTGATAGGCACGGGTGAATTCGACCAGCAAGTCAGCGAGGTCGTCTGGAGATTTGTTGCTGTTTTGAGCGTTCATGGCGAAGGTCTGATTGGGCTGCGAGATGTCAGCCTGGATCAGGCCTGGCAACAAGCACAAGCTGGTGCCGCCAAGCACTGAATCTCTGATGAACCGGCGCCGGCAAATGCGACCAAACGGGTTTGCCGGGGAATTCCGGGAGCGCTTTGGGTGGTCTGGCTTTTCGCGTTTCATAAAACAAGATTCTGGCGTCCCATGTCGATGAGTTGCTGTTGCCACCGGCTTTTCTGGTCCGGGCTGACCGTGGCAGCGGTGATGGGGTAATCGGGGTACCCGATTTGCCGGTGCTTGGACACACCGAAGTCGTGATACGGCATCAGTTCGATGCCCTTGAAGGCCAGATACTGGCAACTGAGCCGAACAATGGCTTCGAAATGTTCGCGGGTGTCGTTGAGGCCCGGGATGATCGGACAACGAAGCAGAATGGAGGCCTTTTGCCCGCACAGGAAGTCGAGGTTCGCCAGGATTGCGTCCTGCTCCACACCGGCAAATTTCTTGTGCAACGCGTTTCCGGTGAGTTTGTAGTCGAACAGGAACAGGTCCACGAGCGGCAGCAGTGCCTCAAAGGTGCTGCGGGGAGCGTAACCCGAAGTTTCGATGCAGGTGTGCAAGCCTTCCCTCCGGGAGCGCTGCAGGAGCTCGACGGCGAAGGAAAGCTGACAGGTGGGTTCGCCGCCGGAGAGCGATATCCCGCCACCCGAGTTCTCGTAGTAGGACCGGTCTTTGAGAACTTCCGCCATGACTGAGTCGGCCGAGCTGACCGTGCCGAAGATTCTGAGCGCTCCGTGCGGGCATTCGTCCACGCACCGACCGCACAGGGTGCAGGCGCTGAAATCGATGTGAAGTCGGTTGTCGCTGCCGTGGCTGAAGACGCCCGAGGGACAGGCTTTCGCGCAGCTCGGGCAAAGGACACATTTTTCGGCGGCATAACCCAACTGCGGCCGGATTGATTGCGATTCGGGATTGCAGCACCAGGCACAACGAAGAGAACAACCCTTCAGAAAAACGGCCGTGCGGATGCCCGGGCCGTCGTGCAGCGCGAATCGCTGAATATCAAGCACGGTCCCTTTTGGGTTCATGACATTCGTCTTTCTTTTGGCGCCTGCATGGCCCTGTCCTTGCCGGTCAATGCCCGTTCCTCCCGTGCGTTTCCCGATAGCGAGCAAGCTCCGGGTAGGACCGCGTCGGGTCGGCGCAGGGACTGCCGGCCAGGTTGCGCCCACGGGCAAGATAGACGTTGTGGTAAGGGCGCGCGGCGTCGTTGAGGCGCACCGAGGCCGGCATATAACGCATGGTGTAACCGCACCGGCGCAAGTGGCTCGTGTTTGGAGGGCTGCCGTGAATCAGGCGGGCATCATGCAAGCTCGCCTGGTTGGGCTGCAATTCGCAAGCCACAGCCTTCGAGTCGTCACGCTGGCTCTTCGTAATCTCCGTCGAAAACACATTCCGGGCGGGATCAACCGGATCGTAGTCCGAAAACCCGTTCTTGGGCCCCCGGTGCGTGCGCGGAATCACCTGCATGCACCCGTTCACCGTCGTTGAGGCATCAATTGCCAGCCACACTGTTGCCACCTCCATTGGCTCCAGCGTCGTCTTCCAATAAGCCGAGTCTTCATGCCACGGGACCCGTTTGCCGTTGCCTTTGGGTTTGCAGATGAAGTGGCTGGAAAACAGCACGATGTCCGGCCCGAGGATCGGCTCCACCAGATCCAGCACGGCATCGGACAACAACCAGCGAAACAGCGCCGGGTCGGTGAAATGCGGCACATCCATCGTTTCAGGACGGACGTCCGGCGGCAACGCGGCCAGCTTGTGCTCAAAATGTTCCCGAAGCGCGGCAAATTCCTCCGGTGAAAAGACCGGCTCGCGGTACATCAAGTAACCTTCGCTGCGATAAGTGTTCACCTGATCGTCCGTCAGGCGCTGCGGCCGGGCTGAGACAAAAGCGGTATTCATGAAAGCAGCATAGGCTGAGCGGGGAGAAAAATCTTCCGTTGAAAATGGAAACGTTTACGCTATAAAAAGATCGGCCTATGATCCGGTTGCTCTGGAAACAGCTCGTATTGCCCGGCGAAGCGTATCACATCGCCCGCTGTGATATGTGCGGTCCCTGCCCCTTCAAGCTCCATACCCACGATTTTGCCGAGGTATTCTGGGTCGAGCGCGGAAAAGGAGTGCATGACATCAACTGTCGGCGGCTGCCGCTCGAACGCGGGACGCTGGTTGCCATGCGACCCCGGGACCGGCACGCCTTCCGCTGCGAAACCGAAGACGGCTACACGATCGTCAATGTCGCATTTACCAAGGATACGCTGCGGTTGCTGCGCAGCCGGTATTTCCGAACCGAAGACCGGTTTTTCTGGGCCAACGGCCCGTTGCCGTTCCAGGTCACGCTCGAGGCCAGCCGGATGCGTTGGTTGCAAAACTGGACCGAGCATCTCAGCCGCGCCCCCCGCACCCGGCTGGAGGGGGAACGATTCCTCATCGAACTGCTCCGGGAACTCTCAGCCCGAACGGCCGTCGATCCGGAAAATTCCTTGCCGGACTGGCTGAGGAATGCCCTGGAGGGAATCCGTGATCCGCGACATTTTATGCTTGGCACGCCGCAGTTGGCGAAGCTGGCCGCGCGAACACCGCAGCATGTCAACGTTGTCCTGAAAACGCGCCTGGGTCTCACCGCCACCGAAGTGGTCAACCGGGCCCGGCTCGACTACGCGGCGATCCAGTTGCGGATGAGCACGCGAAAGATTCTGGAGATCTGCCTGGATTGCGGCTTCCAGAACCTGGGCCATTTCTACACCCTGTTTCGCCGGCAATTCGGCATGACCCCGCACGACCACCGGCAACGCGCGCGAACCGTCCTGGGCTTTGAAGAGCCGGTTTCACGCAGCATGCAGCGCTCATGAGGCAAAACCCGTTTCCCCTGGCTGGCACGGCGGCTTTGCTCCTCGCGTGTGTAATCGCGTGCGGCGAGTCCGTCCGTCTGGACTTCGGCGTCCGCCGGGAACCGGTCGGCCAGGTGCTGACCGGGGCGGGACAAGTTGATTGCGCCGATATGACCAACCACGCCCACACGCTCCGCGCCGGGGCAAATCTGGTAATTTTCATGGACTACGTTGACGCCCACATCCTTCATGTTGAACGTTTTTTCTCCGAACTCGACGGCAAGCTCGCGGCCGCCGGCAATCTTGGTTGGCGCAAAAGCGAAAACGTTCGGTGTGGTCATTTTCATATTTTATGGAGTGCCATCAGGCTGGATAGTCGCTTAAATTGACTACTTGAGGTTTCGGTCCGGAGATTTACATTTTGTGCATTTATCGTCAAAGTCATTCACCGCTGAACTCGAGCGCCCATAAGTTGAAAGCCACCCTCTC
Organism: Limisphaerales bacterium; assembly: GCA_052145735.1. Lineage (GTDB taxonomy): Bacteria > Verrucomicrobiota > Verrucomicrobiia > Limisphaerales > UBA11358 > UBA11358. The sequence goes on along the minus strand of JBKQOA010000152.1, from coordinate 6,870 downwards.
ACGCCGCAAGTTTATTGCGAGCACGGCCGTTGGTTCGCTGGGTTTGATGGCACTGGGCGCGCTGCCGCCCGGATCCGGTGCCGTGTTCGCCCAGCGCGGATATTACCTTCTTCCCAACCGGGCGCCGACACTCGGCTACGAGGCGTGCTGCGACATGGTTGACGCGATGGCGGAAGACAGAGCAAATACAGTCATCCTCTGGCTCGCCGGCGGCTTTCGCTCAAAAAAATTCCCCATCACCTGGCAATACAATGCCGGGCACGCAAACGTGCGCGAAGATTTCATGGGCAGACTCATCTGGTACGCGCAAAAGCGCGGCGTCAAATGCCTGTTGGGTTTCACGCCCTTCGGCTACGACGGGGTGAATCAATATCCGCGCGAACATCCGGAGCTCAAGGCGGTCGGGGCGGACGGCAATCCGGTTGCCGAATTCGGCATCCATAGCTGGGGTTGGAATCTTTGTCCGGCCAAACCCGGGTCGCAACGGTTCATGCTCGATTATGTCCGTGAAATGGCGTTTGAGTTTTATCCCGGGGCGGACGGGCTGTTCATCGAGTCCAGCGACTACGCCATTTGCCACTGTTCCGAGTGCGGGGTCAAACACTTCGACCACGAGTTTGATTTTGTCCGGACCATCTCGGAGGAAACCTGGGCGCGGAAGCCGGACGCGACCATCGTGGTCTATCCCCACTATTTCTCCGGCGCGAAACTGCGGTTTTCCTTCACCGAGGCAGTGGCGACGAAGCAGCCGTTTGATCCGCGCTGGACGCTGTTTTTCACCCCGCACAGCGCGGCGATTGAACCGGGCCTGATCGCGAGGGCGAAGGGCAGTTGGTGGTGGAACGCCGCCCCGTCACGTTTCGATATTCCCGGCATCCGCGCCGGCGCGCAGCAGGCACGGAATGCCCGTTGCACCGGCTTCATGCCTTCGCTTGAATGCTACAGCTACATCGAGACGCACGAAGAATTTGGCGAGCCTTGGCTAAATGGCCGCCGCCAGGTGCCGTTCGGCTTCGGCTGGCTGGCGCAAGGCGCTTCGCCATATCATGAATTGCCTGTGCGCGCGGCGCGTCTGGCCTGTCGCGAATATACCGCGAATCCCGACCTGTCGGACGACGCGTTTCACGCGGCGTTGGGCCGGGAACTGTTCGGATCGGATTGGCGGGCCGTGCAGGTCGCAGACACGCTGGAACTTTGCCGCGTCTTCGGCACCGACCGCGACTGGTCGGTCCCGGCGCCGCTGACCGCACCCGGGTTGGTGGAGTCGCGCCGGAAGACTGGACGGCTCGACGCCGCGAAACGTGCTTTTCTCCGCGATCAACTGGCGCGCGTTCGTGCCATTGCCATGCGTAATCACGATGCAAAAACCGCCGGCGGACGTGACCTTGCCCGCATCGCGCAATGGCTGGGTGATCAGTGGCAGGGAGCGAACGCGGCGCTGTTGGCAGGCTGAACCAAGGCCTCGCGATGAAACTTGAACTTCAAATGAAAAATCCCTCCCTTATGAAACCACTGATCGCGCCCATCGCTGCCATTGGCATCGCCTGCACGAAACTCAGCACTGGAGATGGTGATGCGTCGCAAAACTAGTATCCGATAGCCTTGAGTCCGGGCGGCGAATAATTTTTTACCACATCATCCAGGACGAGCACCCAATCGGGGCCTTGTGGCGGGGTGCGGAATTCATGCGGGCTGCCGCCGTCGAATTCGCCGATGAGGGTGCCGACGCCGGTGCGCGGGTCATACCACCAGGCGCGCATTTTTTTGGCGTTCAATTTGCCGAGGTCAATCTTCGCGGTCTGGTCGTTCAATGGAAAATAAACCAGCGCATAACTGCCTTCCCGGTCGCGTGTCGCCTGCAGATGCAAACCGCCTTTGCCCGCGTCGCCGACGATGAGCGACTGGTCCGGAATGCGGGAGAAGAACGGACGCGACTCGATGAGTTGCCGGAGAAATCGCATCTGCCTGGCGCCAGGCCGGTAGAGCGCATCCGTCCAGTCACGGTCGGCGTGGTTGATCACTTCGTGGCGCGAACTGGCAAACTGCCAGACGGCATGATGACCGTAAGTCACCCCGCAGGCGCCGGCAAAGACGGAGCGGTACGTTTGCTTGCGGACGTCGTAATCGCGGAAATAACCGGTCGCCGGGTCCCACGCCGGCCATGGATTGTAAGGATGATCCTCGTAGTTCGGCTCGAGATCGAGCGTGGGTTTCGCCGGAACCAAGGCGAAATCGCGGGCGATCAAATTCCAGACCGGCTGGTCATGGCCGCCACCGTGTCCGCTTTGCATGCCATTGATGGAGAGCCAGGATTCATTCGGCATCATCACGGACGTGGTTTGGTCGCCGCCTTGAGGGTGATAAAGGCAAACCGGTGTCGTCCCGGTGCCCTCCGCCAGGCCGGCGGCGATTTCGCGCCAAATGGGCGTCCAGTCATAGTCATCGGCAAACCCCGCCGCACGGGCGACAGGATGCGGCCACTGGTCCGATTTGGAGCCGTCAAGCCTGGCGGGCCGGTCGCCGCCGAGCATCCAGACCACATTGCTCCGGCCCCGGAGTTTGAGGCCGAGATAACGGGCGTAGGCGCGGGCGACGGGAAGATTGTCGTTGCGAAAAATGCGCGGTCCGACACCCCACGGCGCCGTGAGTTTGTCCCCCCACGTCGGCAGCAACGCGACATACAAACCGACAGAGGCCGCTTCATCAACAATTTCGACCACGCGGTCAAAATATTTATCATTGGGCCGCAGCGGGTCGTTGTCGAAGAAAGGCCGTTCGCCCAACACGCTCGGCTGGTTCAGGCCGTCGAACTCGGCCAGCACGGTGGTTTGCACCACCGTGAAACCCTGGGCCGCGCGGGCGTGCAGATAATAGCTGCATTCCTCGCGCGTGGTGCCGTCAATCAGTTGCCACGCAGTGTCCCCCAGCCAGAAGAATGGACAGCCATCCTCGGTCTGCAAATAATGCCCATCCTTTTGGACGCGGATCGGGGGCAGGGCGCGAGCGGTTGGACCGTTGGTGGAGCCAGCGGCAAGACACTCCTCATTTGAAGCGGCGAGGACTGTCAGCAGCAGCACGGCAAGCGAGACGAAACGGAAGACAAGCAACACGGCGTTCTTCATAACTTGGAAGGCGGATCGGACTTTGATTTGAGTTTGATACCGGCAACAAATGCATCAGCATTCAATTTATGAAATCAGTTGGTTTGGGTCTAATAACCTCCGGCGCCCAACACCGGCTTTTTCGCGGGGCTGTCGTCCTGCCGGTCTGGTGCGGCGGCGCGCCTCCGGTATTCGTCCAGCATCGCCGCAGTGGCGCTAGCGCCGCAGCGGGTCGCCCCGAGGTCGCGGACTTTGATGAGCCCGTCGAGGTCGCGCACCCCGCCGGCGGCCTTGACCTGCACCTTCGCCGAGACGCTCGCGCGCATGAGCGTAAGATCGTGTTCCGTGGCGCCTTTGTAATTATAGCTGCCGTCGGGCTGCTTCACGAAGCCGTAGCCGGTGCTCGTCTTCACCCAATCGGCTCCGGCACGCTCGGATAACTGGCAAAGCTTCTTTTTAAAATCATCACTGCTTAATCCGGCGCCGCCTTTGACCAGGTAATCGTTTTCGAAAATGACCTTTACCTTCGCACCGCGTTGGTGCGCCTCGTCGCAGACGGCCTTGATGTCGTGTTCGACGTAATCCCAGTCGCCGCTCAATGCCTTGCCGAGGTTGATGACCATGTCGATCTCGACGGCTCCATCCTTGCACGCCAGCCCGGTTTCGTAGCGTTTTGATTCTGTTGCCGAGTTGCCGTGCGGGAAGCCGATGACGGCGCCGACGAATACGCCCGTGCCTTTCAGCAATTCCCCGGCGCGTTTGACGGCGTAGGGTTTGATGCAAACCGACGCCACGCCGTATTTCGCGGCGAGCCTGCAGCCGTCCTCCAACTCCTTGTCTGTCATCGTCGGATGCAGGAGCGAGTGGTCAATCATCTTGGCAAGTTCTTCGTAGGTGTATTTCATATTGTTGGTGGGTCGCGCTTCGATTTCAGTTTGAATCAGCTAAGAAGTCGAGCAGAATTCAGCACATAAAACTGACGGTGACGTTGTTATGATCAACAGACATCTGTAAAAAATCCACGCCGGCTCTGATCAAATGCGATTTATGAAGTCAACCACTGTTTGCTGTGCGGTCCTCTGGCTGGCATGCGCCGGATCCGCCATTGCCCAGAATGGGCGTGAACGGGCTTTCGACTCCAACTGGCGGTTCCTCCGCGCGGACGCGCCCGGCGCCGAACAGCCGGCGTTCGATGACGCGGCCTGGCGTGTGCTCGATGTGCCGCATGACTGGAGCATCGAGGATTTGCCGGCCAACGGCTCCACCAATCGCATCGGCCCGTTTGACCCCAACTTGAGCGCGGGAACCGATGCCACCGGCAACACGGTCGGGGGCACCGGCTGGTATCGGAAGTATTTCACCCTGCCTCCCGCTGATGCCGGCAAGTCGGTTTCCGTCCGGTTCGACGGCGTTTACATGGATGCGGATTTCTGGCTCAACGGACACTGCCTCGGCAACCATCCGTACGGCTATACCAGTTTTGCCATTGACCTGACGCCTTACCTCCAGTCCGGAGGACAGACCAACGTGCTGGCGGTGCGCGTGCACAATGAAGGCAAGAACAGCCGCTGGTATTCCGGCTCCGGCATTTACCGGCACGTGGTTTTGGAAGTCACCGATCCATTGCGCGTGGCGGAATACGGTTTGCAGATCACCACACCGGAAGTGGCGCCGGGGAATTCCACCGTACAGTTGAAAGCGGAAATCATCAATGACCGCAAGGCCAACGCCCGCGTCGCGGTGCGGACAAAATTGCTGGATGAAAACGGCAAGGTGGTCGCGCGCGGCCAGGATGAGGTGGAACTGACCGCCGGTGGAAAAACTATTTCCGAACAAAAACTGGCGGTGAAACCCGCAAAGCTCTGGTCGCCGGCGTCGCCGAATTTATATTGCGCCGAAGTGGAATTGCTCGTGGACGGAAAAGCGGTGGACGCCGTTTCCGAAAAATTCGGCATCCGCAAAATCGAAGTGGATTCCGAACACGGTTTCCGGTTGAACGGCGAAGCGATCAAATTGCGCGGCGGCTGTTTGCATCACGACAACGGACCGCTCGGCACGGTGGCGATTGATCGTGCGGAGGAACGGCGCGTCGAGCTGATGAAGGCCTTCGGATTCAACGCCATCCGCACCAGCCATAACCCGCCCTCGCCGGCTTTCCTGGATGCCTGCGACCGGCTGGGCATGCTCGTGCTCGACGAGGCATTTGACTGCTGGGTGCACGGGAAAAAACCGGAGGATTATCACCGGTTCTTTGACGCGTGGTCGGACCGGGACATTGCCGCGATGGTGCGGCGCGACCGCAACCATCCGTCCGTGGTGATGTGGTCCATCGGCAACGAGATTCCCGACCGCTTCGACCGCCCGGACATCGCGAAACGGCTCCGGGAAGCGGTGCTGGCTCAAGACGCCACCCGCCCGGTCACCGAGGCCGTGAATCCGATGTGGGAACCGGAACTGCGCCAGCGCGACTGGGACAAGGAATCCGATGTGGCATTTCGATTTCTCGACGTGGGCGGCTACAATTATCAGCCGTGGAAATTCGAATCCGACCACACCCGCAACCCGCAGCGCGTCATGATGACCACCGAATCGTTTCCCAAAGACATCTTCGATTACTGGGCGGCGGTGGAGAACCACCCGTATGTCATCGGCGACTTTGTCTGGACGGGCATGGATTACCTCGGCGAATCGGGCATTGGCCATGCCGGCCTGGACCACCCGAAATACGAGTGGAACCAGCCATGGCCGTGGTTCAATGCATTTTGCGGCGACATTGACCTGTGCGGTTTCAAAAAGCCGCAGTCGTATTACCGCGACGTGGTCTGGGATCGGTCGCCGCTGACGATGGCCGTTCACGCACCGGTGCCGGCAGGCCGCACGGAAAAAATCAGCGACTGGGGCTGGCCGGACGAACACCAGAGCTGGACGTGGCCGGGCCAGGAAGGCAGGCCGTTGCAGGTGGCGGTTTATTCGCGCGGCGACAGGGTGCGCCTCGAACTGAACGGCAAAGTCGTCGGCGAGCAGCCGGTGTCGGCGGCGACAAAATTGACCGCGCATTTTGAAGTGCCCTACGCGGCGGGCGAACTCCGCGCCACCAGCTTCCTCAAGGGCAAGGAAGTCGCGCGCGTTTCGTTCCACACCACCGGCCCGCCGGCGGCGTTGCGCCTGACACCGGATCGCTCAACGATTCGCGCCGACCGCAACGACCTGTCTTTCGTCACGGTCGAAGTCGTGGACCAGAACGGGAATCTGGTGCCGAATGCCGCCATTCCCGTGCGGTTCGAAATCAGCGGCGCGGGCCAACTCGCGGCGGTCGGCAGCGGCAATCCCAATTTGCCGGAAAGTTTTCAGCAGCCGAAGCGGACCACGTTTGAAGGCCGTTGTCTGGCTATCCTGCGGCCGATTGGCAAAACGGGAAAGATTACTTTGCGCGCCACAGCGGATGGTCTGACTCCGGCGACCACGACAGTTCGCACCCGATAACAAATTCGCAAACCCAGCCTCGTGATTTGATGAAAATTCAAACAATTAAAACAGCAACCGTTGGCGGACGTTCCGCATTCTTCTTCATCCTACAACCGGGGATATTCCTCCGTTCCATTTTCCTCGGCCTGTTTTTCCTCTGCCTGCCTGACCTCCAGGCGGAGTCCGGCCCGAAGTACGCGAGCTTCAAGGAAATTCCCATCACCTCGATCCAACCCTCGGGCTGGCTGAGGACTTACCTTGAGACCCAGCGCAACGGTCTCACCGGCCATCTCGAGGTTGCGGG
>JBKQOA010000151.1:0-26297 GCA_052145735.1 Limisphaerales bacterium | reverse complement strand
CTACAACGGCGGCAACCTGATGAGGAACAAACAAACTGAAAAGGGGACATTTTCTCCTGAGTGCTAATGGGGACATTTTAAAAGAGTTTTGACAGAGATTTTCCTTCACCGGCAGCTTCACGCCATAGCCTTGGAGTCCGATTGGCCCGGCGTAATTCAATTCCTTCAATTTCCGCAGCACAATCCCGACATCATAGCTGCCAGCATCGAGCGGCTGAATCAGCCGGTCCCAGCCAGGGGTGGCTGCACCAGCATCCGCGCCATTGATTGTGACGAGGAATAAGTGCGGTGAGGCTTCGGCGAGCAGTTCAGGAATTTTACCCTCGTCGCCCACCATCAGGCAGTGACAGAGGTTGAACGTCGCGCCAAAATTCGGCCGGTTCACCAATTTTGCCAGACGCACAGCGTCCTGTACGCGTTCCACCCAGTTCCAGGTGTGGGGATAGAGCGCGATGCGCACGCCGTTGCTGGCCGCAAAATCGGCCAACCGCTGAAGCGCCGGCACCGCCACCGCATCGCCGGAGGACGATGATTTCGGGAAATCCTGGCTGGCAATCGGCAGCCAGATGATGGTGCCGGTGCCTTTCAACACCGCGATGTCGGCTTCCAATTGCGAATTCCACGTCAAGTTGGTCTTCGTGAGCGTTGCTCCGACGTAGCCGTAGATGACAAATAACTTCAGGCCGTGTTGCCGGATTTGCTGCGCGTCAGCGGCGAGTTGTCCGGGAGATTCCGTTTTCCAGCCGACACCGTCATAGCCAAGCCGCTTGACCACGTCGAGTTCGTCAAGGCTGCGCACCGCCGTGTCCATGGCAAAGAATGGATTGGCACGGACAATTCCGGCCAGAACGAGCGCAATCAATGAAAGAATTCTCCAGTTCATGTTTTCAATCCCGTGAGATCCACTTCGAGTTTCTTGTTTTTTTTCAGCAATTCGTCCATCGTCAGCCGAATGCGCCGGGCGGCGGCTTCCCGGCCGAGAACACAGGCCAACACGCCATCCACGGCGCGTGGCACGGTGTCGTTTTCAAAATGCCCCTCGGTGACATTCTTGTAAAAGGTGGCGATGTTCCGCACCGCGCCAGCTTCATAAAGATTCTCCACTGTTCCAGCAAAGGCGTCGTCGGTTGTATGTACTTGGGATTTTCCCCAGTAATTGATCAGCGCGTTGCCGGTCGTGCCATACACCCGGCAGCTCAGTTCGCTGTTGACCTGGCTTTTAACCGCGTTGCCAAAATGATTGTGAACCAAGCCGCCCGCATATTCAAAAACCACCGAACAGACATCGTGACTGTCGCCATGCGGATCGGGGCGGCAAATCCGCGAGCCACCGGCGGCGGCCACGGGACGCTGCCCGGCCACCCAAAGCCCTGCGTCAATGCCATGAATGTCATAATTGCCGATGTAATCACAGCCCATAGCAATGTCGTTCACCCAAATCAGGTGCTGCAATCGGCTCTCTAGGTTGCCCGTTTTGGGTGGGTCGTTAAAGCCGCTGTCGGCAATGCCGGTGGTCTGAATTTGCGAAATTCTGCCAAAACCCGGCGTGGAGATTCGCTTGTGAAGCTCGATGTTAACCGGGTCGGTGGGCATTTGATAATCCACCATGAAGCAGCGCTGTTTGGTCGCAGCCTGTTTGGCGGCGGCCAGAATTTTGAGTGCGCCCGGCACATCCGGCGCTACCGGCTTCGCCATGTAAACATGCACGCCCGCTTCCACTGCCATCGTGGCGTATTCCGGGAAAAAATACGGCGGCAATTCCAGCGCCACCGCCTCCACGCTGCTTTCCAGCAGACGGTGGAAGCTCGACAAAGTGGAGAACCGGCGCGACTTGTCCACGCCCAATGCAGCCCCGCACTGGTCGGCCACCTCCGGAAAATAATCGGCCACGGCGTGCATCTCGTAGCCGCCGTGCCTCTTGAAAAGCTGGGCGATCCAACTGCCGCGACCGCCATTGCCAACGACGCCGAGCTTGATTTTTCGTTTGAACACTTCCGCCGGTGCCGCCGCTGCACTGTCTGCTGCCCGAGCATTGGTCAGGCCGGCAAGCGAGGTCGCCGCCGCCGCCGCCAGCGTTGTCGAAAGAAACTGGCGGCGGTTCAACGCGGCGTGATTCATAACTTAACTGCGGCTGGAGTGGAGAAACTAATTCGGTCAAGGATCGTTGACCACCGGCACCGGGCGCACCCAGATGTTGCGGAAGGCAACGGAGTTGTTGTGATACTGCAGCGCGATCGGGCCGGTCGGTCCGTGCGGTGTGTATTTGCCGGGGCTCTTCCAGTTGGTCGCGCCGCGAATGGCCTGGTGATTTTGCGTTACGACGCCGTTGTGAAACACCGTGACATAGCCGGGCGACAGCAGTTCGCCATTCGAGCCGAAGTGCGGCACGTTGAAAATGATGTCATAGGTCTGCCATTCGCCGGGCGGACGGCACGCGTTCGCCAATGGCGGATGCTGTCCGTAAATCCCCGCCGTCGCGCCGTCGGCATAGGTTTTGTTGCTGTAACAATCAAGGACCTGAATCTCGTATTGGCCCATCAGGAAAACGCCGCTGTTGCCGCGGCCCTGGCCGCTTTCCTTGGGCGGCGTCGGTTCGCGGAATTCCACATGCAATTGGATGTCGCCGAACTGATTCGTCGTCTGGATGTCGCCTTTTGCGGAAACGGCCACGCCATCTTCAACCGTCCAGCCAGCCGGCCCGCCGGTTTTTTTCTCGCGCCACTGCGACAAATCTTTGCCGTCGAACAAAATTATCGCGTCGCTCGGCGGCGTGGCGTTCTCGCTGAATGTGCCGGGCGTGACGGTGGGCGGCTGCGGCCGCGCCGGATCGTGGACGTGCCACTTGCCGTCCGGCTGCATCGGCGTGTCCTGGAATCCGGCGATGCCGTCAATGACGACTTCAACGTTCTTCGGTTTGTCCTGGGCACGCACCGCGGTGCTGGCCGCCAAAGTGGCGAGGAGAATTGTGCCGACAATGATTTTTGGATTCATAATATTCGTTTGGGGACGTTGAAGGATTAAATCTTTTTAGGCAATGCGGTCCAGGCGCCGTTGTGCTGGTTGCTTTCCACGCAGGTTTCGATGAAGGCGATACCGGTCCAGCCATCCTCGAGGTTGGCGTATTTGCTGCCGTCGCAGGCAAATTTTTCACCGGCCTTCCATTTGCGCACGTCGGCCTCGAAGCAGCGGTGCAGCCGCGCGAAGGCGTCGTGAAACGCCTCCGGGTGGCCCGCCGGAATCGTCGGTTCGGCCATCAGATCGGCGGGCAGATCCTTCGGCAGAAAACCGTCGCCGCCCGTGACGGCGCCGCGCCAATAAACGCGGTCGGGCTGGTTCGGCAGATGAATCGTGAGGCTCTCGGGCTCCTCCTGCCGCCAGCGGAGCGTGCCCTGGGTGCCGGCCACAACGAGGCCCAAGTCGTTCTTGTGGCCGATGCAGATTTGTGACGCGCGCACGAGGGCCTTGCCGCCATTGCTCAATTTGCAATAAATCGTGAAGTGATCATCCAGCGCGCGGCCTTCGACGAACGTTTCCATCTGCGCCGAGACCTGCGTGACATCCAGGCCGGTTACATAGCGCAATTGCATGAGCGCATGTGTGCCGATGTCCCCGCCGCAGCCGGAGCCGCCCGCGCGTTTGGGATCCACGCGCCAGGCCGCCTGCTGCTGGCCGGTCGCCTCGAGCTTGGTCGCCAGCCAGCCTTGGAGGTAATAGCTGTCCACCCAGCGCACGTCGCCGAGCAATCCGCTCTGCACGATGTACCGCGCAAACCGGCTCGTCCAGTGGCCGAGATAGGTGTGCGCCACGCCAAACGGGACGTTCAGGGCTCGCGCGGTTTTCACCAGCTCGTTGGCCTCCGTCAAATTCAGGCACAATGGCTTTTCGCAAAACACCGCGATGCGGGCCTTCATCGCCTTCATCGCCGGGTCGAAATGCACGAAGTTCGGTGTGACGATGAGGATGTAATCCAGCTTTTGATCCGCGGGCAAAGTGGCATTTGCCGCGATCATCTCGTCGTAGGAGCCGTAACCCTTGATCGGATAAGGCCAGTTGGCCGCCTCCTCCAGCGCGATCTTCGGGTCGGGAAACAACGCGCCGGCAACGACACGGCGGGTGCCGTCAAAATGAATGGCCTTCTGGTGCGGATGAACGATGAAAGCGCCCTTGCCGCCACCCACCAATCCGACATTGAGAGGTCTGTTGGACATAAATGATTTTGGGGTCTGTATTGGTTGCGACTATTTTTTCCTGGCAAACGCCGCGTCGAACGCCGCGGCGTTTGGGGTGAAATCGAGCTTGCGGACGAAGGCGCAGCTCTCCGTTGCGCCGTGAACGCGGTCCATGCGGCCGTCCTCCCATTCCACCGAAAGCGGGCCGCGATAGCCGACGTCGTTCAACGCGACGATGATTTCCTCGAAATTGATGTTACCGTGGCCGAGCGAGCGGAAATCCCAGAACCGGCGCGGGTCGGTGAAATCCGTGTGCCCGCCAAACACGCCCACCGTGCCGTCGCCGTGGGCCCACCACACGTCCTTCATGTGCGCGTGAAAAATGCGGCCGCCAAATTCGCGGATGAATTTCACATAGTCCACGCCCTGATAACCGAGGTGCGACGGGTCATAATTGAAACCGAAGCGCCGATGGTTTTTGACGGCTTTGAGCGCACGCTGGGCGGAGGCGATGTCGAAGGCGATTTCGGTCGGATGCACTTCGAGGGCGAAGTTGACGTTTTCCTTGTCAAACACGTTGAGGATCGGACGCCAGCGTTTCGCAAAATCGGCGAAGCCTTTGTTCCAAAAATCCTGGTTCGTTGGCGGAAAGGCGTAAATCGAGTGCCAGATGGATGAGCCGGTGAAGCCGTTGACCACGGCGGGCGTTTTGTCGCCGCTTTTCCGGTCGGGTTTGGCGTCGAAAAATTTTCGCGCGGCGCGGGCGGTGGCTTTCATTTTTTCCGCGGCGCGCCGGCGGACGCCTTCGGGTTGGCCATCGCCCCAGACGTCGGCGGGCAGAATGGCCTTGTGCCGCTCGTCAATCAAATCGCACACGGCCTGCCCGACGAGGTGCGTCGAGATGGCGAAACAATTCAGGCCGTGCTTCTGGAGCAGGGCCCATTTCTTCTTGATGTAATCTGGTTCGGCCAGCGCGCGGTCGGTTTCAAAGTGGTCGCCCCAGCAGGCGAGTTCCACTCCGTCATAGCCCATCGCTTTGACTTTGGGTGCCAGGTCTGCGAGGGAAAGGTCGGCCCATTGGCCGGTGAAAAGTGTTACAGGTCGTGTCATAAGCAAAAAGGTTTTTGTTTGATGATTCTGCCAAGCGACGGTGGCAGGTCAAGCGCTGCGCGCAAAAGTTTTCAATTTTTGCCCAGCCCGTCTGGACCTGCATCGTCCCCAAACAGTCTGCTGTGCAAACCGCAGGAAAAGCCTATCCTTCGGTCTCAAAAAAAATCCATTAAAATCCGCATGAAATATTGCGAGCCGGCGAAATTAGTCCATAATTTTCGGCCAAGCCAACAACAATCCAAAGAACATGCAAGACGCCTCGTCCAATCTTCAAGCGGCCTCCTTGAATCGCCGGCGCTTCCTGAAGAAGGCCGGCGCCGCGATGGTTTTACCTCTGATTCTTCCTGGGTGTGCCACCGGGCCGTCCCGGAGCAGCCGTCCCTCCAACCGTGTCACGCTGGGCGTGGTCGGCTGGGGCATGCAGGGTCCGAGCAACACCAGGTCGTTTCTTTTTCAGGACGATTGCCAGGTCGTGGCCGCGTGCGATCTCGACAAAAGCCACTTGCAGGACGCGGTGGACACCATCAACAACCACTACGAAAACAAGGACTGCAAGGCGTATCATGATTACCGTGAGTTGATGGCGCGCACGGACATTGACGCCGTAATGCTCGCGGTGCCGGATCACTGGCACGAACTGGTCGCCACGGAAGCGGCCCGGCACAAAAAGGACATTTACGGCGAAAAGCCGCTGGCCAAGACGATTGCCGAACAACAGGCCATTGTTCGCGCCGTGCAGGAAAATAAAATCATCTGGCAGACCGGTTCCTGGCAGCGCTCGCAGGCTCCGTTTCGCAAGGCGGCGGAAATCGTGCGCAACGGCTTGATCGGCAAAGTGACCCATGTGGAAGTCGGTCTGCCTTCCGGCCACCATGATTTTGCCGGGACCGCGCCGGAACTGCTGAAGAAGCTGGGGCAGCCGGAGGAAGATACCGAATATCTGGCCACGGTCGTTCCCGGAACGGACGCTTGGAATGCCGCTGTGACCGATCCGCCGGCAGAACTGGATTATGACATGTGGATCGGTCCGTCGCAGATGGAGCCTGACATCAAGCAGCGCGTCCACATGAACTGGCGCTGGAATTACAACACCGGCGGCGGCCAGTTGCTCGACTGGATCGGCCACCATTGCGACATCGCGCACTGGGGACTCGGCTTTGACGGATCCGGCCCGTCAGAGGTTGAAGGCAAGGGGGATTTCCCGCCCGCCAGCGCCATCTGGAACACCTGCACCAAATACCGGATTGAACTGCAATATCCGGAGGACATCACCATGACCATTGCCGGCGGCCATCCTGACATCCGCAGCGGTACCAAATGGATTGGCACCGAAGGCTGGGTCTGGGTGGATCGCGGCGGCTTCGAAGGGTCCAATCCCGACTGGAAAAAACACAAGAACCTGCCGGACAAATACCGCAAATTGAAGTTGTACGAATCCAGCAATCACCAGCGGAATTTTCTGGATTGCGTGAAATCCCGCCAGCCGACCATCACGCCGGTGGAGACCGCGCACCATTCCGCCATCCCCGGACATCTCGGTTTGATTTCCATGCTGGTCGGCCGGAAAATCCGGTGGAATGTGGCGGATGAAATAATCATCGACGATCCCGAGGCCAGTAAACTATTGACCCGTGAATACCGCCCGCCGTGGGTTCTGGCCTGAAAAAATTTAAGCTCCGGAGAATCCCCCGGCATTGCCGGAGGTTGCTGACTGGCTAAAGATTTTTAAAATCCAGGTTTACCATTAGATTAAAAACACGATGAACGACGCGAAAGAAAACCTTCAGGCCGGCGGCGGCTCGGCAACCGACACCGCTGTTCCGGGTCAATGCGATTATACTCTGGCGTTTCTGCTCCTGCGCGGCTGGCTGGCCGTCCGGGCCATCGCCACCGGCATCGAAAAGTTCGGCACCTATCAGATCATCCAAAAGCCGTTGGTGGACCCGGCCACCGGCCTGGAAGACCCCAGCGGCGCGATGGTGGATGTGAAAATAAAAGTTTATGCACTCACGAATTATTCCGGCATTCCGCCGTCGTTGAAGGATCGGTTCGCGAATGAACCTTTCCTGCCGCATTTCTCGCTCACGGCCTTCAATTATATGCTCGGCCCGGCCCTCATCATCACCGGACTGATGCTGTTGCTCGGGCTCGGCACGCGGCTCTCGCTGTTCCTGCAGGGCCTGCTGTACATCATGCTGACCGTCGGGTTGATCCTCATCCGGCAGGACGACGGCATTGCCTGGCTGGGCATCCATGTGGCGCTGGTCGCGTTCGCGCTGGTGCTCGCTAAATACAATAAATTCGCGCTTCTCAAAAAATGGTAATGCCACCCCTTAACCGCCGGGAATTCATCAGCGCCACCGCCGCGGCAGGCGCCGGCCTGGTGCTTGCGTCGGGCGCGAAAGTCTTTGGCCAGACGAAATCGCCCAACGACAAGCTGAACCTCGCACTCATCGGCTTTGGCGCCCAGGGCCGCGTGCTGTTGGAATCGCTGCTCGTGATTGAAGGCATCCAACTCACGGCCATCGTGGATATCTGGCCTTACGCCCGGACCTACGGTCAGCGTTACCTCAAGACGCTGGGCCACCAGGTCCGCGCCTACGAAAATTACGAGGACCTGCTGGCCAACGAAAAGGATTTACAGGCGGTCATCGTGGCCACGCCGGATTCTTGGCACGCGCCCATCACCAACGCCTGTCTGAAGGCTGGCCTGCACGTCTATTGCGAAAAGATGATGAGCAACACCATCGAAGGCGCCCGTTCGATGGTGCAGACGATGCGCGAGACGGGCAAACTGCTCCAGATCGGCCACCAGCGCCGGAGTAATCCCCGATACATTTTCGCCCTGAACCGGCTCATCCGCGACGCGAAGCTCCTGGGCCGGATCACCGCTGCGCAGGCGCAGTGGAACCGCGCCGCCACTGCCGACTTCGGCTGGCCCAAGCACACCGAGATGACCGAGGAGCAGCTTGCCAAATACGGTTACAAGGACATGCACCAGTTCCGCAACTGGCGCTGGTTCAAGGGACTCGGCGGCGGCCCGCTGTCCGACCTGGGCGCGCATCAGATTGACATTTTCAACTGGTGGTTCGGCGTCGAGCCGCGGGCGGTGCTGGCCAGCGGCGGGATTGATTACTACAAAAACCATGAGTGGTACGACAACGCGATGGTTATTTACGAATATCCGCTGGCCGACGGCGTCGCCCGCGCGTTTTACCAGGTGCAGACGACGACCAGCGCCGGCGGGGGCTACTTCGAGTATTTCATGGGCGACGAAGGCTCGCTCAGGATGTCGGAAAATCCCAGCCTGACGGCGATTTACAAGGAAGCCAAAGGCCCGTCCTGGGACGAGCTCGTCGCCAAGAATTATCTCCGCTCCAAAACCGCGCCCGCCGCCGCCGCGGATGCCACGAAAGTGGACGTGCGCGAAACCGCCCAGCTCGCGGAATACGAAATCCCCGTCTCCTTCAGCAAAAAAATTCACCAGCCGCACTTGGAGAACTTCTTCAACGCCATCCGCGGCAAGGCCAAACTGAATTGCCCGGCCGACGAGGCGTTTTCCAGCGAATACGTCATCCACAAGGCCAACGACGCCATCGCCGCGCGCAAAACACTTGAAATTACGGCCAAAGAAACCCAAGCTTGAATCAAATGCGTATGAACCGACTCGTTGCCCGACTAACCGTTACCCTGTTGCTGACCGCCACCGCCGCGTTCGCGGAGGACAAGGTACCGCTGCAAACCAAGCTGCCCACCCCCCTGTTCGTCGGCACGCCGGTGCCGATCAATGTGCCCAATCTCGAACCGCCCCGCAAAGGCAAGCGCCCGGACTTCATGGTTCCCGCCGGCACGACCAATCTCGCCCGGGGCAAGAAGGTCACCGCCAGCGACAGCGAACCCGTGGTCGGCACGCTCGACCTCGTCACCGACGGCGACAAGGAAGGCGATGAGGGCTCCTGGGTCGAACTCGCCCCGGGCAGGCAATGGGTGCAGATTGACCTCGAAAAGGAGGCGGATATCTACGCGGTCATCGTCTGGCATTTCCACTCGCAGGCCAGGGTCTATCGCGACGTTGTGGTTCAGATTTCCGACGACCCGGCGTTCAGCAAGGACGTCACCACGATTTTTGACGACACCGTCGGCACCGGCAAGGACAAGGCCTACATCGAAACCTACGAGGGCAAATTGATTGACGCCAAAGGTGTCAAGGGCCGTTACGTCCGGCTTTACAGCAACGGCAACACGACCAACAAAATGAACCACTACATCGAGGTCGAAGTGTTTGGCAAACCCGCCGCTTAAAATCCGCTGGACAATTTTCATTGCCCTGGCGCTGGCCGCCCTGGCCGTCCGCCTGCCGCAACTCGGCGCACGGCCGATGCACACGGACGAATCCATCAACGCCTACATCACCGGCCAACTGCTTGCCGGCGAGAAGTACCACTACGATCCGCGGGACCGCCACGGGCCGGTCCTGTATTTGCTCGCCAAACCTGTCGCGCAACTTTGCGGTGCGAAGGATTTCTCCGGGCTGACGGAAGCCGAACTGCGCCTCACGCCGGTCATCTTCGGCAGCATCACGGTGCTGATGTTCGGCGCGGGCGTGGAAATGTTCGGCTTCATCCCCTGTCTCATCGCCGCCCTGCTGTTCGCCGTCGCTCCCCTGCCCGTTTATTTCAGCCGCTATTTCATCCACGAAACCTTGTTTGTAGCGGCGACGTTGGGGTTGATTTTATCCGGCGGCCGCGTGTTGAAGAGCCATTCGATCCTCGCCGCCGTTTTGGCCGGGTTCTGCGCCGCGCTGATGCTCGCCACCAAGGAAACCGCCATCATCCACTTCTTCGCACTCGGTGTCGCCGGACTGGTCGTCTGGCTTTGGAGTGCGCGGACACGTCCGCGCTTTGGGATCGGGCGACATGTCGCCCGGTCGGAAAGCGGCGGCTCGTCGCCCCACTCCATATCTCCCGGGCTTATCGCGTTGACGGTCGGCACATTTATCTTCGCAACCGTTTTGCTTTTTACCTGGTTCGGACAGAACTCGCCGGCGCTTGCGGATTTGTTCCGGGCGATTCCGCACCTGGCCGAACGCGCCGGCGGACAAGGCCATGAAAAGCCGTTTGTTTATTATTTCTCGATTCTGGATCCGCAATTTCTATTTTCTATCGTGGCGGCGGTTGGGGTTTACGTGGTGATTTGTGACGCCGTTGCCGGCATGCGCCGGGCCGGTCTGCTGCTGGCAGTTTACGGATTGCTGATTCTCTTGATTTACTCGGCCATTCCCTACAAAACGCCTTGGCTGGCGCTGAATTTCTGGCTGCCGCTAGCACTGCTGTGCGGCCTCGGCGTGGAAGGCCTCTGGCTGCAACTCCAAAACGCCGCCAGCCGCTGGATCGCCGCCATCGCCATCGCGGCGCTCATGCTGGTCGCCGGCCAACAATCGAAAACGCTGGCCTTTGACCGGCCGGCCGATGATCGCAATCCCCTCGCGTACGCGCATACGACCGAAGATATTCTCGGCCTGCCGGCGCGCATTGAGGAAGTCTGCCGGGAACGCAAACTGGCCGAACCGCGCATCGCCGTCGTCGCCGCCGACGCCTGGCCGCTGCCCTGGTATCTCCGGAAATGTTCACAGGTCGGTTACTGGCAGCCGGGGCAGGAAACCGGCCCGGCGGATTTTTTCATCACGTCCACCGATGTCTCCGGCAAGCTGGCCGAACAATTGAAGGATTTCCGGCCGGAGTTTTTTGGCGTGCGGCCCAACGTGCTGCTGATTTTGTGGACGCCGCCGGAGAACCAGCCGAAACATGAGTGAGCCGGTCATCCACGTTTTCAACCATCACGCGATGGCGACGCAATTCCAGGTGCGCATCGCCGGCGAGGAAAAGGCTTATGCCGAACAGGCCGCCCAGACCGCATTCGCGCTGACGGATAATTTGGAATCACGGTTGAGCCGGTTTCGCGCCGACAGCGAGATTTCCCAGATCACGCAACTGGCCGTCGGCGGCAGGCTCCGCCTCAGCGAACCGGTTTTTGCCTGCCTGGAAATCGCCCGCCGGATGGAGCTCGTGACCGGCGGGGCGTTTTCAGTGACTGCCGCGGCAATGAAAACCCAGCCGGAGAAGCCGGCGTGGTCCTTGCTGAAAACGCCATTTTCCATCCGCTGCGACAGCGGACCGCTGGAGTTCGATCTGGGTGCGATTGGCAAAGGGTTCGCGCTCGACCGCATGGCCGAAGTATTGCACGAGTGGAGCTGCCCCGCGTTCCTGCTTATCGCCGGCGGCAGCAGCATTCTCGCGGGCGATCCGCCGGCGGAAACTCCCGGCTGGTCGTGCGGTCTGGGCGACGATTATTCGCCTCACCGGTTCTGGCTGAAGCAGTGCTCGTTGAGCGGTTCGGGCCTGGTCGTCCGGGGAGAACATATCATTGATCCGCGCACCGGCCAGCCCGGCGCGCGCCGGAACCGCGCCTGGGCCCTGACCGAAACTGCCGCCGAGTCGGACGCCCTCTCGACGGCCTGCATGATATTGGATGAGCCGGACATCGCCGGTGTCATGGCTCACAACGACCGGTGGGTGGTCTTCTTGAACAAAGGCGGAAACTGGCAGCACCTGGGCAATCGCCCGTTGCCGCCGGCGGCCTGAAAATCACTTCGCGCCGTAACCGCGCACGAAGCCGATACATTGGGCAACATCAATGACGTTGTTGGTCCAATTGTATTCGTACTCGATGGAGATGTTGCCGGCAAATTTCTGATGCTTCAATTCGGTGAGAATGCCTGGAATGTTGCAGGCACCGGTCCCGAACGGCACATCGTGGGCGTTCGGCGATTTCTCATTCAGATCCTTCAGATGCACACTGATGATCCGGCCCTTCAGGATTTTCAGGCATTCCACCGGGTCCAATCCAGAACGGAGCCAGTGTCCAACATCCGCCGTCGAGCCGATGCGCGCGTCCCGGTTTTTGACCACGCTCAAAACGTAATTAGGATCCCACATTTTATAGCCCGGGTCGTTTGGACGACGCGGGTGATCGTGAAACCCGACGCAGATATTGTATTCCTTGACCAGCTTTTCGATGAGGTCAATGGATTCCACCGACTCCGTGGTGATGCCATAGAGCCCAAGCTTTTTGGCAAAATCAAATATTTTGCGCGCCTCGGCCTCGTTGTTGGGAATGGGCAGCACGCCAAAATTCACCGCGCGGATGCCGTCCTTCTCCAGCCGGGCTTTGAGTTCGGCGATCACCTCCTCAGAGGCGTTCTGGTCCAAAACCACGCCGGGCTTGTCGGGGCTGAATTTTTGGCCGGAATAAAGTTCGATGACCTTGCCGCCGGCCGCCGCGGTCTTGTCGATTGCCTCAAGCACGGTGAATTCCTTGAACGTCCAGGCCTGGCAGCCGAGGGCAAAGCCGCCGGTCTGGCAGCTTTCCGAGATGGGTGCGGCAAAGACAGTGAAGCCCGCGAAGCCGAGGGCCGCGGTGATGATGGTGAAACCGGCGAGTTGAATTCTCATAATGTAATCTTTGGATGAACCCAGTGTTTGTTTTCTCAGACGGACCACCCCGCTCAACACCCCGTTTGGGGCTGCCGTCTGGATGATTGGAAATATGCCAATGACCGGCCGGTTCACCAAGCCTCAATTTATTTCGCGGCGTCGCACAAATATGCGATACCTCCGGCTATTTTTATTTCTTTAAGCTCAACGCGTTGCTTGCTAATTTTCCCGGATGAAATCATCCAGTCGTCCCGAAACGCTGCGTTGGAGGCGGCGTGAATTTCTCAAAACCGCCACCCTGGCCGGCGGCGCCGTGATTTTTGGCGTTCCGACCCTGTTGCGCGCGAGCAACTTGAACAGCAAGCTGAACATCGCCGCCATCGGCGCCGGCGGCAAAGGTGCCAGCGACACGGATGATTGCAGCGGCGAAAACATCATCGCCCTGTGCGACGTGGACAAGTTGAATTGCGCCAAGCAGGTCCAGAAATATCCGGACGCAAAGTTCTACCAGGATTTCCGGGTGATGTTTGACGAGATTGGCAAGCGCATCGACGCCGTGACGGTTTCCACGCCGGACCATTTTCACGCCATCGCCGCCTCGCACGCCATGCGGCTGGGCAAGGCCGTTTACTGCCAGAAACCGATGACCCAGACCATTTACGAGGCGCGTTACCTGCGCGATTTGGCGAAGGAGACCGGCGTGGTGACGCAAATGGGCAACCAGGGCAGCGCCGCGGATGGCCTGCGCCGGGCCGTCGAATGCATTCAGGCGGGCATCATCGGCCCGGTGCGCGAGGTTCACATCTGGACCAACCGCCCCATCTGGCCGCAGGGCATGAAGCGGCCGGAAGGGTCCGATCCGGTTCCCGACACCTTGAACTGGGATGTCTGGATCGGCCCGGCCCCGATGCGTCCCTACAAGCAGGGAGTCTATGAGCCGTTTGTCTGGCGCGGCTGGCTGGATTTCGGCACAGGAGCTATCGGAGACATGGCGTGTCACACCTTAAACATGCCGTTCCGCGGCCTGCACTTGATCAATCCGACGGAAATCGAGGCTGAAGCTTTCGGCGGCATGAACGGCGAATCCTATCCCATCGGCTCCAAGATCCGGTTCCAATTCCCGGCGCGCAAACTGGATCTGGAAAGCGGGCACCACGGTCTCCTCTCCTTCCTGCAACGGCCCAGGCCGATTGAGTTCGCTCCCCTCACCCTGTGGTGGTACGACGGCGGCCAGCCGCTCCCGGACAATCCGACCAGCCACGATGACAGCAACAAGCCACCGAAGGAACTCCTGGCCGACGTGGACGCCATGCTCGGCGAAATTCCCGGCAGCGGCTGCCTGCTCGTTGGCGACAAGGGCACCATCTTTTCCCCGGACGATTACGGCGAAGAGTTTTTTGTGAAGCTGAAAGACGACAAGAAGTTCCTGCACTTCAAAAAGCATCCGGCCGTGGAGCCAATCCCGCAGACCATCCCGCGCAACCCGTTTGCCGGCGACAGCGACAAGCGGCAGCACCTGGAATGGATCGCCGCCATCAAGGAGGGCAAGCCGGAACTCTGTTACTCGCGCTTCGCCATCGCCGCGCCGTTCACCGAAACCACACTGCTGGGCGACGTGGCCCTGCGCCTGGGCAAAAAAATTCAGTGGGACAGCAAAACCATGAGCGCCACCAACGCGCCGGAAGCGGCCCAGTACATCAAGCGGGAAAATCGTGCCGGCTGGACGCTGGCTTGAGCATGAATTCCAATCTGACCCGCCGCGGATTCATCAAAACCACCAGTGCTGCGGCCCTGGCAGCGGCAACGTTGCCCGCCTGGGCGCAGGCCGGTTCCAAAATTAATGTGGCCCTGGTGGGCGTGGCGCACATCCACACCTCCGGTTACATTGACCTGTTCAAAAAGCGCTCCGACGTAAACATCAAGTACGTCTGGGACCCGCAAGCCGACCGCGCGGAGCAGCGCGCCAAAGAAACCGGCGCGAAAGCCGTCACCGATTTGAACGTCATCTGGTCGGACCCCGAGGTTTCGGCCGTGATCATTCTCTCCGAGACCAACCGGCATCCGGAATTGGTCATGGCCGCCGCAAAGGTCCGCAAAAACATGTTTGTGGAAAAGCCGCTGGGCATCACCGGCAAGGAAAGCCGGGAGATGGCCGAAGCTATTGAAAAGGCCGGTGTCTTGTTCACCACCGGCTATTTCATGCGGACGGACCCGAAACATATTTTTCTGAAGGACGAAATCGCCAAAGGCAATTTTGGCATCATCACCCGCGCCCAGGCATCCAATTGCCACAATGGCTCACTGGGCGGCTGGTTTGACAAGGATTACCGGTGGATGGCCGACCCGAAGATTGCCGGCGTCGGCGCGTTCGGAGACTTGGGCACGCACAAGCTCGACATTCTGATGTGGTTGCTGGGCGACATTGACTCCGTCACTGGCGACATCCGGGCCGTCACACACCGCTACGGCGACTGCGACGAGACCGGCGAAGCGCTGCTCCAGTTCAAGAACGGCACCATCGGCACGCTGGCCGCCGGCTGGGTGGACCTCGAAGACCCGGTGCAACTGCTCATCAGCGGCACCGAAGGCTACGCCACCATTATCAACGGCCAGTTGTTTTATCGGAGCCAGAAACTTCCCGAGAGCGACTCGCGCAGGCCGTGGACGAATCTGCCGCCCGCGCCGCCGCCGCCGCTGGCGCAATTTTTGGATGCGGCGGGCGGCGCGAAAAACGAGCCGCTGGTGACACCCGCCGAAGCCGCCGGCCGTGTTGTGGTGATGCAGGCCATTTACGACGCCGCCCGCGACCACAAGTGGGTGAAGGTGACCTGAATTGAAACCCTGTAAGGCTGACAGAAAATAATCCAGGGCAACGCCTTGGGTTACCGTGCACCGCATTTATCCAAGCCCTGTAGGGCAACAGAAATTCCAATCACGGGATTTAACCGCCAAGCCACCAAGAACGCCAGGTTCTGCGGCGTCGCAGCTTCGCTTGTCGCGCCGAAGCAAACCCTTGCGAAGCCGGAGGCTCGAAGCCCCCAATGGGCGAGTGTTGCCGCAGACCAATTCAATGACCAATTCTCAACTCCGTTCGGAAGGATAACCGGCTAACCTGACAAGAGGATTCGCATCACGGATGGCTGGAATTTGATTTCAAATTTGCGTCCAGAAACGCCAGCGCGGCGGCTCGCATCATGACGGAGTCGAACGCCGGCCCGCCGTGGCCCGCCCCGGCGATTTTGTAGAATGTCACCTTCACCTTCGCCTTCTGCAATGCGTCGTAGAGCAACTCGCTCTGATTGCACGGCACCAACGGATCCTGCTCGCCATGCACAATAAGAAAGGGCGCGGCTCCAGGCGTTACATATTGGATCGGATTGGCTTGCTGGGCCTTTTCCCGGTTTTCCTGGACCGGCCCGCCGATCAACAGCGCTTCCGGCGCCGTGGGTGAATTATGATCAAACCGTGAGCCCGGCAAGGCGTGGGCCTGCATTTGCAACAAATCCGTCGGGCCGAAGAAGTCCACGACGGCCTGCACCCGGCTGGATTCGTTCGTGTTGTCCAGATCACCCTCGAGCGCCGGGACATTGCCGGTGACCCCCAGCAGGCTGGCCAGATGTCCGCCGGACGATTCGCCCCAGGCCCCGATGTGCGCCGCATCCAATCCATATTTGGCGGCGTTGGCGCGCAGCCAGCGCACGGCGGCCTTGCAATCCTGAATCTGGGCGGGGAACAGCGCCTCGGAACTGAGGCGGTAATCAATCACGGCCGCAGCGTAGCCGTGGGCGGCCAGCCACTTTGCCTTGGGAATTTCCAGGCCCAGATTGCGCATCATCCACGCTCCGCCATAAATTAAAACGACGACGGGGACTTTGCCGGAACTGTTTTCCGGGAGGTAAAGACCGAGCTTTAAATCTTTCCCGCCCGGGCTGGCGAACACCAAATCGCGTTCGACCTTCACGCCGGGAGGATTGGGCGCCTGGGCCAGACCATTTCCCGCGAGCAGCGTGGCCACGAGCAACGTGAGAACGGAGTTGGAGGCTTTCATTTGCCCCATTATAAACCGCACCGTGGGAAAAGGCGATACGGCGTTTAACAGCCCGGCGTCCAAGTTCCGGCTCTCCTTTGGGTAACACCCTTTTTTGAGTCACGGCGTGGGCCTATCAGCCCGTTGAAAAACGTAATGTTTTGTAGGAGCCGAGGTGACGAGGCTCAATATTCCCCGGTTTGCAATGACAAGTCAGAGACTCCTCACGTCGTCTCCTACTTTATTAATGGGCTGCTATGCCTCGATTACTTTGCCGACGTCGCTTCGCCGATGTGCACCGGTTTGTAACCGCCCCGGCTCTTGAAGTAGAATATCAGGCTCAGGTAACAAGCGAGAGTGAACAGGGGGAACAGCGCCATCTTGCCCAGCGCGCTGAACTGGCCCGTGGTCGTGGCCGAAGCAATCGCGGTCTGTGCAACTGGATCCGCCCACCGCATTCAACGTCAGCTTTTCTTCGGCAGCGGGACGACCGCCGATTGCAGTCCCATTTTGGCGCAAACGAAATAAGCCACCGCACCGACAATAAACGCCGCCACGGGCGCGGCGGGAATATCGGGAATTGATGGGTTCCAAGCGTGGAGATTCGGCAAAATGCCGACGACGAAACCGAGCGCCCACGCGATCCAGCCGGCGGGATTAAATCCGGCGCGCGGGCCGGTCCATTCGCCCTCGTTGAGGAGGTAATCCGCGAGCATCGCGCCGCAAATCGGACCGAAACTGGCTCCGATAATGACGAACACGGCGACCGCTTTGGCCACCAGCCCGGTCACCGCCAGCACCACGCTGACGACCGTGCCGATGCCGACCGAAATGAACGGATTCACTTTCGGCAGCGTGGTCTTGAAACTGTTCGCCGCGATGAATGACGAGAAACACGCCGGCGGGAACGCCGCAATCGCCAGCAGGAACATCACCCATTTCGCGGTATCCTTGCCGAGAACGGTCGGAATCAGATCGAACGAACTCAAGCTGCTGACCACGCCTTTCGCGCCGCCCGCCACACCCGCGACGATGGCCAGCGAAAAACCGGCAGTCAAAAGAATGGCGAGCGCAATGCCGATGAGACCGCCCATTTGCACATCCTTGCTGTCCCGGCTGTTGGTGCCAAAATCCACGCCCGCCGCGCCGGCCGTGGCAAAGAATCCGACGACATACGTCAGCATGGCGGCCAGCACGCCGAGGTGTCCCAAGGGCGCAGCCGTCGTGGCGGAGGCGGTTCGCTCCGCGGCAATCATCGTTGCCGCGTCAAACTGGCCGACATCGCCGACGGTCTTGAAAACCAGCCACAGCAGCACCACCAGCGGAATCAGCGGCAGATAGGTGGCGACCTTGGCGACGTATTGAATGCCTTTCAGTCCGACGAACGCCGCCAGCGCGCCCCAGACAACCATGATGATTTTCGCATCCACCGGAATGACGGCGCTCAAGGCGAGCGAAGAGAAATAGACATTGACGCCGACCCAGCCGAACTGCAAAACGCCCATGAGAAAGCCGGGCATGAGAAAGCCGCCGGTGGCGCCAAAAGTGGACGTTCCGACAATGTAGAGCGGCAGCCCGGTGCGCATGCCAAAGAGACCGGGCACGAGATAGAACAGCGCATGACAGACCACGGCCGAAACGGCCAGGCACAACAACGCCCAGCCGAGTCCCTGCGCAAGTGTGCCGCCGGGCGCACCGGTTTTGGCGGCATCCTGCCAGAATACAAACCAAAGGAAGATGCCGGCGTAGGTGGGGGCGGTGTTTTTATACCACGGTGCGCGATTGGATGCGGGATTGGGCGTGGCGCTGACGATGTAATCGGGGAGTTGGTTGGAGGTGCTCATAAGATGATGCTATTTATGGTGAATGCGCGCGTTTTCGGCAATGAAACTTCCGTGCCGAATCGCCGGCTTCGGAGACCGGCGCGTTCGTTGCAGCAGCATGCTGGCCGGATCGAGTGCGGAAATGCTGCTCACGCCAAGCGGCCAGATGCCCGCGTCCTGGAGTTCGCCGACGACCACCTTGGGGAGGCCGAAGCCGGTGACAAACTGTCCGCCGCACAGAATCATGCGACTGATGAAAGTGTAACTGGTGGTGATGAGGGCGATGAAACAGCCCAGAACAGAATTTTTTCGTGCCGGTTGTTCATGGAATGGACGAATGCTCGCCATTGACGCAACGGAGTCAATGCAAAACTCAAGCCAGGCTGCCGATTCGGCGCAAGGGCCGCCACCACCAGCCGCAACGCCGCCAGCCGGCCATGGGTTCAGTCTGCGGCTGCATCTTATGTTTTGCCGAAGGCCATCGTAGTAGAATCCAGCCCTTAGTCTCATCTTCAGACGCGTCGACGATGAGCTTCCGCCGCTGGCCACCGGCCAGGGGCGCCCGTCTTATTGAAGACGAAATTTCCGCGGAGAGCAGCCCATTCGCCGGACGAACACGGTGGCGAAATACTGGCTGGACTGGAAGCCGCAGGCAAAGGCCACATCGGTGATTTGCGGCGCCGGTTGCTGCTTGAGCATGGCCACTGCACGCTGGATGCGGCATTCCGCCAGGTAGTCCAGCGGTGTCCGGTTTGTCAGCTTGTGGCAATAATGGCTGAAATGTGTCCGGCCCAGGCCGCACTGCTTCGCCATCGTCTCCAGCGTCCACGGCTCGTCGCACCGCAGCGCCACCTCTGCCAGAAATAATTTCACCGTCCGTTCGGCGGAGGACAGTTTTGCGTCCAAACGCGGACGCTTCTCGTCAAGCAGCTCGGCGAGCGCCATGAGCAGCTCGTTGATCAGGATTTTCAACCGCGCCAGGTTTTCGGCGGTGGGCTTGCCTGCCGCCGCCGCGCCGATGGCTTCAAAACAGCGGGCTACTTCGCGGTTGGCCCGCCACGCGGGCTGTTCATTGTGGCGGAGTTGATGCGTCAGCCGCTGTCGTTTTGCGGGCGGAAGCAACAGCCATTTCGGCCAGTGCCAGGCTTGGTTGGGTCGGCGGACGCCGACGTCGAGAATCAGCCAAATCAAACGCGACGCGGGAACATTCGGGTTTCCGACGCGATGTTTTTGCCACGGCCGCGTGATCGTCAAGTCGCCCGGCTCCAGCGTCACCGTGCGCCGGTCCACGGCAAACGGCAACTGGCCGGCAGCGAGAAATGTGAACTCGATGCCTTCATTGAGATGCCAGTCAAGGCCCCAGGACTGGCTTCCTCGGGCGTCCCAAAAACCCACTGAACGCACCTCGCGCAAATCTCCCGCCGGCAGACGCCGCCCGGGATACGAACCGCGCCCGAACGCGGCCAGCCGCACTTCGCCCCGGCGGGCGGCGGCTTCGAGTGGTTCGCAGGTGTCGGCGTGAAACAGCTCGGCGGCGGAACGGAACGTGGCGGGCTGGGGTTGTCGCCGTTTGTTCAATTTTTACCAGTAGTTATATCTTGAACGACAGTAGGTGGAAAAACGGCTAAAGTCAAATCGTGAAAATCCTGTGGACTCTCCTGGTGGCAGTGGCCTTGCTCCCGCCTGGCGCCGGCTTGGCCGCGCCGGCCCGGATTTTGATCCTGACCGGGGAGAACAACCACGACTGGCGGGCCACGACGCCGGTCTTGAAAACCATCCTGGAGGCGGACGGCCGGTTCGTCGTGGATGTGGAAACCAATGTCCCGGCGATGAAGCCGGAGGATTTCACCCATTACGACGCCCTGTTGAGCAACTTCAACACCTACGGTAAAAAAGAACCCGGCCCGGTCTGGGATACGAAAATGCGTGCGGCATTTGCGGACTACATCCGCAGCGGGCGCGGTTTTGTGGCGGTTCATGCGGGCAGCGCGGGTTTTTATGACTGGCCGGAGTTTCAGCAGATCGCCGGTGCTACCTGGGGTCCGCACACCGAACACGGAGGCATGCACACGAATGAAATTCACATTCTGGCCACCAATCATCCCATCACGGCCCCATTGGGTGATTTTGTGACTTATGACGAATTTTGGCAGAACGCCCAAATTGCGCCGGGTGCGCTGGCGCTGGCCACCGTGACACCCAAAACAGAATTCGGCGGCACGGGCAAACCAGAGTCGATTGCCTTCGTGACCAAGTTCGGTCAGGGCCGCGGTTTTACCCTGCTGCTGGGGCACGACACGCAGGGAATGACCGCGCCAGGATTCAAGGCTTTGCTGTGTCGGGGTGCCGAATGGGCGGCCACGGGCACGGTTTCTCCCGACAACCATCCACTGAAATAATCAACATGAAAATGACCAACGAGATCACTC
Organism: Limisphaerales bacterium; assembly: GCA_052145735.1. GTDB lineage: Bacteria > Verrucomicrobiota > Verrucomicrobiia > Limisphaerales > UBA11358 > UBA11358. The sequence goes on along the minus strand of JBKQOA010000151.1, from coordinate 5,246 downwards.
GCCGCCGCTTTGTCGGCGGGCTCCTGCAAACCGCCCTGCTCACGGCGGCGGCGCCAAACTTCATTCCCCTGCGGGTGCTGGCCGGCGACAACACGCCGAGCAAAAAAATCCAAATCGGCCACATCGGCGTGGGCGGCGAAGGCACCTACCTGCTGGAAAATTTCGTCGGGGTCAACGGTGCCGCCTCGGTCGCCATCTGCGACCCGTTCCGCGAGCGCCGGGAAAACGCCGCGAAAATCGTGAAGGACCGGCTGGGTCTGGAGCCGAAGCTTTACAACGATTTCCGTGATCTGCTCGCGGACAAAAGCGTGGACGCGGTGGTCGTGGCCACGCCGGATCACTGGCATGTGTCGATTGGCCTGGCCGCGGTGCGCGCGGGCAAGGACATCTACCTTGAGAAACCCCTCGGCCACAGCCTCGACCAAAACAAAGCCATGCTCGAAGCCTGCCGCAAACACAAGCGGATTTTCCAATACGGCACCCAACAGCGGGCCCAGGAGATTTTGAAGCGCGGGGTGGAACTGGTGCTGAACGGTTACATCGGTGATTTGCAGCGCGTGGAAGTCTGGGCACCGGGCGGCGACGGCGGCGGTTCGTTGGATCCCATTCCCGTGCCCGACGGTCTGGACTACGATTTGTATATTGGGCCGGCACCAATGCGGCCCTGCACCAAGGATCGCATCACGAGCCACGGTTCCTGGTTTTTTTCAGATTACGCGCTGGGTTTCATCGCCGGCTGGGGCGCGCATCCGTTGGACATCGCCATTTGGGGCATGGACTCGGATAAAAGCGGTCCATTCTCGCTGGCGGGCACCGGCAGCATTTCGACGCCGGACGCCCTCTTCAACACTTACACCAAGTGGGACGTGGAAATCAAATTTCACGACGATGTCACCATGCACTTTATGAGTGCCCAGGTCGCGCAGCCCATCGTCCAGAAATATCGCGGCGACAATTGGGAGGACAACGGCACGACTTTCTTTGGCACCAAGGGCTGGATCAGCCTCGGTCGCAGCACTTACGCGGCGAGCAATCAAGACTGGTTCAAGCTGAATCCGTGCGCGGGCAGCAAGCGCGTGTTGTATTGCAACAAATATTACAAGGCGTTCGTGGACAGCGTGCGTGAGCGCTCGCCATCCGTCGCGCCGATTCAAGATGCCGTTCGTTCCGACGCCATCAGCCACCTTTCGCTCATGGCCATGAAGACCGGCAGCGAAGTGGTTTGGGATCCGAAGAAATACAAAATCAAATCGCCCAAGGAATTCAACGACCAGATGACTTGTCCGGTGCGCGGCGACTGGAAACAAAGTTAGTTTGAATCTGGCGTAGCGCATGAAAAAAGTAATTGCCCTCCTCGTTGCAGGTTTTTGCGCCGGGCTTTCGCTGCCCGCGCAAACCAATCTTTGGCGGAGCACGGAGCACACGCTCGCGCGGTTGGACGGCACCAACGTCCTCTGGCAGATCAATGCCGCCCCGACAGAGGGCAAGCCGTATTTTCATCCGCTGGCGACGCCGGGCGGAACGCTGCTGACGGATTTGCGTCCGCCGGATCATCCGTGGCATCGCAGCTTGTGGTTTTCCTGGAAGTTCATCAACGGTCTGAATTATTGGGAGGAGGATCGCCAGACACACCGAAGCGAAGGCGCGACGGAACTGGTCGAACAAAAACTTCAGCCGCATGACGACGGTTCAGCAATGTTGAAATTTTCCCTCAGCTACCATCCGTGGAATGCCCCAGCGGTTTTGACCGAGCAGCGAACGATTGAAGTCTCAGCCCCGACCAATGGCTGCTACGAGATCAACTGGACTTCCGAATTCACCGCCGTCACCAATGTGAGCCTGACGCGCACGCCGCCACCGGGCGAACCCGATGGCAAATCTTATGGCGGTTACGCCGGGCTTTCGCTGCGGCTTAACAAGGCCATGTGTGGTTGGACTTTTTCCAATAGTTCCGGCGCTACGGATGGCATGGCATTGCACGGTAAACCGGCAAGCTGGTTTAAATTTTCGGCGGGAACCAATCTTCCGGCGGTGACGATTTTTGACGACGCCAAAAATTTGCGGCATCCGTCGCCGTGGTATGTGAACCAGGAAATGCCTTTTTTCAGTCCCGCGCTGCTGTTCAACCAATCGCTGACGTTGTCGCCCGGGAAAAAATTGACTTTGCGCTACAAGATTCTAATCATCGATCACGACGCTCAAGACCAAAATTTACAATAATAACACCATGAAAATCGGCTGCTTCGCCCTCGTGGAGCCATTCCGCTCGATGGAACGGCAGTTTCACGCCATCAAGGAAATGGGCATTTCCTGCGCTGACCTGACCGACAATCACCAGGGCGGAATGCTCGGCGTGGAATACGGCTTCGCCGCGTCCGTCAGCCTCGACAGCCATCCGGCGAAGATTCGCGACATGGCTCAGCGCGCCGGCATCGAGCTCACGGCGTTTTGCGCCCACGCCAATCTCCTCGACCCGCCGTCGCCGGACATCTACGGCACGAATGAAATCATCAAGGCCATCCACCTCGCCGCACTGCTCGGCATCAAGGATGTCATCACCAGCGAAGGCGATCCCAAAACGGAATTCGGCGAGCATCTCACTCGCGGCGAGCAGATTTTTGCAATGGTGGAAAAGCTGCGTTCACCCGTGCAATGGGCGGCGGAACTCGGGGTGAAGCTGCTGCTCGAACCGCATGGTTGCGTGACCGACACGATTGATGGCATGGGCGCCGTGCTCGACAAACTCGGCCATCCCGAAGCCGTCGGCGTCTGCCTCGACACCGGCAATGCATGGCTCGGCGGCGCCGAGCCTCTGTATTATGTGAAAACCTTCGGCCAGCGAATCGGCCACGTCCACTGGAAGGATATGCCCAAGGAAATGGAGTCGCAGCGCGGCAAAATGTTTGGCTGCGGCATGTCGGTGATTCCGCTCGGCGACGGCGTGGTGGGAATTCCCGCGATTGCGAAAGCATTGAAGCAATCCGGCTTTGACAGCGCAACCACGCTGGAAATTTTCGGCGTGGAAAATGTCAAACTGTCCGCCAGCCGGCTGGCGGCCTGGTGGGAGCAACCGAGCAACCGCCAAACCGTCGGAGAATTGGCTGCCGCGACCCGGACCAATTGAACGGTCGCGTGGAATTGAAGGCTCGTTCTGCGTGAAACATTTTATGTCCCCTTCCAAAAAATGGGGCGGCTGCTGGCCAAGGCGGAGGTGCAGGGTGAGTGAATCAATCGAAACTCCGTTCCTGAAATTCCTGGAAAGCGGCATCAGCCGCGGCGGATTTGAGACGGACGACGTCCTGGCCGCTATACTGCCGTTGATGAAGCAGGTTACAGAAGGCCATCGAGCAACAGGGCGCACCGGAGTATCTGCGTTCGGACAACGGGTCGGAGTTCATCGCCAAGATCGTGCAGCGGTGGCTGGCGGAGAACCACATCAAGACGATCTACATCGAGCCAGGCAGTCCGTGGCAGAACGGCTTTGTGGAAAGTTTTCACGGTCGTTTTCGGGACGAATGTTTGAATCGGGAGCAACTGTGGACGCTGACGGAAGCGCGGGTGGTGATCGGAGACTACCGCTGCGAATATAATCAACAACGGCCGCACAGCCGGTTGGGTTATCTGAGCCCGGCCCGGTTCGCGGCGCAACTCAGTCCTTGGACTAACTCTCGGAGTGGTACAGAAAAGTGAACCCGGTCAGCACCAGCACGTTCTTCGTAATCCATACAGAGAGTTCTTCCTTGATACGAGCGCACACGCCATCACCAAATAACGTGCCGTTGGGAACGACCACTGCGGCGCGAGACTTTCCGCGTTCTTTATGTGCCTAGACCAGCCTTGGCGCCACGCTGGAACTGCCGACGCCACCCAGAGGCTGTCGCCTTCGTTGTAGATCAACCTGGTTTCGTCGGACCATTGCAACTTGATACCGGTTTCCAGTAATACCATGCGTCGCTCGATGAACCTCTTGCCTTCGAATTCGGCAAGTCGGTTTTTGACGCCCCCGTCCCAATTTGCTCTGAGCGAGGCGCGGCTGGCCTTTGGGGCTCCAACTCTAGATAGGTAATCGCAGAGATATTGTAAGACGGTCATAATCTTTTCATTCAGTTGCAGCAGGTCCAAACAGTTCGCCCTTGGCCTCCGAAAGTATGGCGTCCGGTGTTTCGATGCTTTTAGTTGGATATATTTTGTCGAAAAGCATTTTTACGTTTACTCAATTGATTGGGGGAAAGCGAGCTTTGACACCCGCGCTCCCGTTTGTTTTTGTTCACTCATTCAGAAACAGCTTCCACTCCGCGACGCCGTGGGCGTTGCGGATGAGCGCCGACACCGGCAATTCCTTTGGCGCACGCGGCACACTCAGCAGTTTCAGGCCGGCTTCGTGCGGCAGACGATTGCCCTTGCGGGCGTTTACATCTTTGCCCGACCAGACCAGGTTTTCCCAAGTATCTCTGCCGCCGCGCGAACGCGGCATGACGTGGTCGAGGCTGCCTTCGTCGGGATGCAGCACGCGGCCAGTGTACTGGCAGCGGTTGCCGTCGCGTTCGCGAATCGCCTTCGCGCAGAGCTTCGGGCGCCTCTTCGGAACTCTGGCAAAGTTTACCGCCACGATCACCGTCGGCACACGGACCGGGCCGCGCACGGTCTGCACGGCGTTGTCCTGCGGGCGCATCGGCAGCGTGATCCACTCGTCCCACGTCACGGGACGGATGTGGTTCTCGCCTTCGATTTCCAGAGCCGTGCCAACGTTGGTGGCCATCATGCAGAACGCCTCCTGTGGCGTGCGCACGTTGATTGCCTGCCAGTTGCGGTTCAGCACCAGCACGATTGACTTATTCAGTATGTCATTCATAAAAGTTTCCAGGTGTTTGTTCTTTGTTGGTGATTGCGCAATGCAATTGGAAATTGGCTGCCGCTTCTGGTAACGCTCCAGCTCTTCCTGTTTCAGAGACAGGCGTGCAGACTTCCACACTCAGCGGCAGAATTGGTAGCCCGTGCTGGTAATTCTCCAGCGTCCGCAGTTTGTAGGACTGCCGCTCTGATTTTGAGCTAACGGGCTATGAATTGGCTGCCTCGCTTGGATTCGCACCAAGGCCCTCGGGGTCAAAGCCCGGCATGCTGCTGTTACACCACGAGGCAAATGTTGGTGGAGCCGGAGGTAGTTGCAACCTCACCATACCGGATTAAAAGTCCGGTGCCGGTCTGCTGTGGCTTCGACTCCATGAAACTGGTGCTCGCGGCAGGAT
>JBKQOA010000150.1:0-21243 GCA_052145735.1 Limisphaerales bacterium | reverse complement strand
TGAACCGGCGGTTGGCGGCGATGTCGCGCGGCGACAGGTGGCAGTGATAGTCGAATATCGGCTCGGCCTCGGCGTATTGGTGGTAGAGCGCGCGGGCCGTTCTGGTGCTTAACAGAAAATCGTCGTGAATGAAAGGCATATTCGATGAGACCGATCAACGATTTAAGCGAGAACCGCTTCGCGCCGCGACGGTTTCTGGGCCGGTTCTGTTTTGGGCAGCAGCAGCGGTTTCATGTGCCGCTCGAACAGGTTTTCGGTGACGTTTTTGGCGATGACGGCCTCGTGCTGCTCGAGGGCGTTGAGGTAGCGGTCACCCATTTTCGCGGCGATTTTGAAACCGACGTGAATCAATTGCCGCAAGCTCGGATTGAAAGCCGGGTTCTTCTGATCGTGCCGGAGCGCGGAAACGTATTGTTCCGACGTCCACCCATTGACCATTTCCTTCGCCGGCAGTTTCTTCCGGTCAATGTCAATGACCATCGCATACGGCGCGCAAAGCTCGTCCGCGTGCTTCAGCGCGTCGGTGTAAATTTCCTTCGCCAGCGCCAGACCGTCGCCGCCGGCTTCGGCCAGGCCGATGACTTCTTCGACCCACGTCGTGCCCGCCGTTTTGAGGTGCAGGCCGGCATTGAACTTTTTCAACGCCCGGCGAATCGGCGCGTAAATGGAAAACTTGTCGCTGCCGGAATGGACGCTGAGTTTGAGCGCCGCGGGCAGTCCATATTTCCCGATGGCAAAGGCGATTACGGCGAGGTCGTCGTTGAATTCCCGCTCGAACTGCTTCACATCACCAACATAGTCCACACCCTTGTTGAAACGGCCGGTGAACTTCGGCGCAATGGTCTGGACGGGGATCTTTTCGTCGGCGAGGGCGGCCAGAATGATGAGCAATTCCGGCGGCGTTTGCGGATTGTCAGTTTCATCCATCGAAACTTCGGTGATGAAGTTGGCCTCGCCCTTGGCCCGGGCGATGTGCCGGTAGATTTTCCCGGCGTCGTGAACGGCGAGCAGATATTGGCCGGCGATGCGTTCGACGTCCGCGCGAGTGGTTTCAAGCGGTTGGTTGACATGCGGAATGACAATTTTACCAATGAGTTCGGGATGGCCAGCCACAAACGCCTTCACGCTATTGGACCCGGCGGGCCTGCCAATCGAATCGGCGACGTCAATCGTAAAGAAATCTGCAAACGGCATGAAGCGGTCCACCGTTTCGAGTCGGATATGGTCGGCATCCAGGTAATACGGTCGCTTCCAGCCGAGTTCCCTGACCGCCGTGTCCACCGCGACACGAGTGTCGGACGGGTCGGAGCCGATGATGGTGTGTTCGCGGTTTGACTTGTTCCAGACGGGAATAATCTCGACGCCTTGATTTGCGACCATGAGGCACGCCCGCAATTGAGCTTTTGCCTGATGGGCAAAGCGGTCGCCTATGCCAAACGAAAACTTTCCCAACTCCAGAAATTTGTTCATAAAACTACGTTCAAATTACACTTAATCTAGCAGATTCCTGTTTCGAAATGGCGCAGTCTTCTGCAAACTTGTTTGAAAAATCTGCCCTCCGGTTTGAGAGCTTTGAACCCCTGATTTGAGAAGCCTGCCCCGGAAAGAAGGGACTCCCGGCAAATTTGCCCTGCTTCGCATGGCCCGCCCGGCTTGCCTGCTCGCTGCGGGAGTTCTCATCCTGTCCGCCCTTGCGGCCAATGGATTTTCCGGCTGCCGGGCATCACCTTCGCCAGGGGCAAAACAAGATATTAACGCCTACATACGCCGAAGTCGAAAACAACATAAGAAGCTTCTTCTTCCGATCGTTCGTGAAGCTCACACCGGTGGTCATCCCGGATGACGTTGTTCCCAGCCGGAACAAAAAGCGGTGCGACGCGTAAAAGACTTCGTCTCACGCGGCGGGCACGTCCCGTTACGGGGCTTCAGTCAGGCCGGTTTTGGCATTGCACGACATCAGGGTGTGGCGAATGCAAAGTTTCCGGCCGTACCCGGCGAGCAACCAGCCTGAGAACACAATAAAAAGAAGGTTTTCCAGCAGCTTGCGGCAGATGAAGACTTCGCCGGTGCCGCAACCGCAATCGAATTTCACCGCGCAAAACGGGATGGCCTGCACCGACTGGATGGCCAGGGCGCGCCGGAACACCAGGATTGTGAACGGCACCAGCATCAGGATCAGCATCACCGCCGTCCCGCGCACCGCCACCCCCGTCAGCAGCAGCAGTCCGCAAAAAACTTCAAACCAAGGCAAGGCGGCGGCGATCGCGTTCAACGGCAGGGAACTGTGCACCAGCTCGTATTGCCGCAGCAGCTTCAGAAATTCGACCGGGTGCAGCGCCTTGTTCAGGCCGACGTAAAGAAAAGCGGCACCCAGCAGCCATCTCGCCAGCAGGGCGAAAATATCCGCGCTGGCCCGATTCCGGGATGATGGTCCGTTGTTCATTTGTCCGCGCTGCGCAACGCCCCGCCGTTTCGCGCGCCGGTTTCCACGGGCAGTCCATTCGTGGCCCATTCCATGATGCCACCGTCGTAAACGAGAAGTTTGTTGACCGCAATTCCCACGTCCCGCAGCGTGATGGCGGCAAACTCGCTGTCGTCGCAATCACCGCCATTGCAGTAAATCACAATTTGTTCCGCCGCCTGACAGGGCGGAAGCACGGTGGAAAAGTATTTTTCCGGATAATAGGGATCGAATTCGTAGGCGCCGGGGATGTGGCCCTTCCGGTAGTGTGCTTCATCGCGGGCATCAACGAACACGACCCTGCCTTGCTGGAACCGTGGATCGTGGAAAAACGCCAACGCCCGGCGACCATCGATCAATTGCAACCCCTGCTCCTTTAATCGCGAGGCCAGCAGATCCGCCGGGGAGGGCGCAGGCGTATTTGGCGCGCGACCCGGCGACCCCGCCCCGATTGTCGCCGCGGCCGGCGGGTTGGCTTTCGCCGGAAAATAGTTCCGCCCCAGCACCAGGCCGCGGGGCGAGAGCTGATTCGCGGCCAGCGCGAAGGCGATGCCGACCAACAGCACAGCCAGGGCTTCCAGGACGATGATGATCGTCTCCCGGCCCCGGTACGTTCCAGACTGGATGGTCTTGCCCTTCAAAGGAATTGTCCCTCAGCGTGGGCAATCCCGCCGCCGCCCACAAACACTTTTTCCACCCAAGCCCCTGTCCCCGTGACAGCGTGAGCATCAATCCTTATGCAATTTTATTACTATAAGCGCATTTCTAATGTCAAAAAAAGTGCAATTTTTAACTGGTTTCCAAATCAAGTAAATCCAACAGTCATACTATCTTATGCATTCACTTGTTCAATACTGTTTTTCTAATACCAATAAAAGTGCAATGGTTGCCAAGGAATGGGAAGCCGGCATAACCACATCTACTAAATTTGGAGTGTGAATCAAGAACTCGTGTTTTGTATTGACGGCGTCGGCCCGATCATCGCAGCGCAATCGCAGGCGCCATTTTGAATCCAGACATAAAAGGCCATGAATATTTTTGCCACTGGTTTGAGTTACAAGACCGCGCCGGTGGAAGTGCGCGAAAAGCTGGCGGTGCGTCCTCCACTTTTGCCCTGTTACGGTTGCCGCCTTAAACTCAACGCCGGGCTGGCGGAAGTCGTGCTGGTTTCCACCTGCAATCGCGTCGAGGTCTACGGCGCAACATCAGCCTGGGTCCAGGGCAAGATCTTTCGCATTTTCCAGCAGCTTTGTCCCGATCTGGATGTGACGCCCTACGTTTATGTCAAGGAAGGCGCCGCCGCGGTGGAACATCTGTTCGCCGTCGCCAGCGGCCTGGATTCCATGGTGATCGGTGAAACCGAAATCACCGGCCAGATCAAAAATGCCTACCAGACGGCCCAACAAGTCGGCCTGACCGGACGCGTGCTGAACCGGTGCTTTCAAACCGCGCTGCAGGTGGCCAAGGAAGTCCGCACGCACACGGGCATCGGCCGCGGCGCCACCTCCGTTGGCAGCGTCGCGGTGGAGTTGGCCGAGAAGGTTTTTGCCGGGGATTTGTCGGACAAGACGGTGATGATTCTGGGCGCGGGCAAGATGGGCGAGGCCTGTGTCCGCCATCTGGCCAAGGGCGGCACCCGTTCGGTGCTGGTGGCCAACCGCTCCCCGGAACGCGCCCAGGCGCTGGCCGCGGAATTCGGCGGACGCGCCTTGTCGTTTGAAGATCGCATGACGGCGATGATCGAGGCGGACATTGTGGTGAGCTCGACCGGCAGCCCGACGACGGTGCTCCACAAGCATGAAATCGCCGGCATCCTGGCGGCGCGATCCAACCGGCCGCTGGTCCTGGTGGACATCGCCGTGCCGCGGGACATTGCCGTTGACGTCGAGGAACTGGACAACGTTTACCTCTACAACATCGACCATCTCGAAGCGGTGGTCCGTGAAAATTCCCGGATGCGGGAACAGGAACTTTCCAAGTGCAGTGAAATCATCGCCCGGCGCGCAGGGGCGTTGATGTTGAAATTGAATCCGCCGCCCACCACCCGGCCGGTTGCCGGCGTGGAACTGGTGCCCGGCTGGACCCTTTGCGAAGCAACAAACTGAACGAAACCGCCCCCGCAACAACATAGACCATTACACCGACAATCGTAAATCCGGACAAAACCATAAACTTATGAAAACAAATCATCCCCTATCGAAGATGTTTACCGCTCTTGCGGCAGTGGCATTGACGTTTGTCGGGGCCGTGGCCACCGTCAACGCGGCGACAATCTCATTGAATGGCCAGGTTACCCAGCGCCCCCTGACACCGAATGAAATCTCATCAACCTACGGGTATTCGCTGACCAATGCCCAGTTCTCCGCCGGCATTGGCACCGTCGCCGTGGGCGAACCGGTTTATCTGGACGCCATGGTGACCGCTTCGATTGCGCCTTCGAACATCCTTAGTGTAACCTGGTCGATGCCCACCAACAACATTCCGGTGGGTTCGAAGGCCGTGCTCCTCCCCAGTCCGTTGGGCACCAATGTGCCGCTCTTCAAGATGGGGGATCGCGTCACAGGTGGGGCCAATAACGCAGCCCCCACACCGTACCTGCAACTAGCGGGCCGGACCTTTTTCCGCCCGGATGTCGTCGGACCATACACCAATGTGGCCACGATAATGACGACGGGCACCGTCAATGGGACGAACATCTCTCCAACCATGGTGACCATCACCAACATCATTACGGCGGCCATTTATCTTGGCGTTAATAACTCCTGCGCTGCCTGCCATAGTGGCAACACCGTAGTGTCGGGCGTGCCTGTGCCCAGCGTTTATCCCAGCTGGACCAATACGCTCCATGCCACATACTTCACCCGGGCCATCGATGGCTTGGTCAGCAGCCACTACAGCCAGAGTTGCATCCAGTGTCACACTCTGGGTTATGATACCAATTCTTTTGCCGTTAATGGCGGCTTTGACGACGTGGCGAAGGAATACGGCTGGACCTTCCCGGCCGTGCTAACCAACAACCCCAGCAACTGGGCCGCCATGCCGGCGGCACTGCAAAACGTGGCCAACATCCAATGCGAAAACTGTCACGGCCCCGGCAGCTACCATCCAGTTTTCCAAGGCACCGTAGGTTCTACCAATATGATCTCCGTCAGCTATGGTGCCGGCGACTGCGCGCAATGCCACGACAGCTTGACCGCTGAATACCAATTCAGGGAATGGAACAATTCAGTCCATGCTTCTTCCGCCCGGGAAACCAGCCCCGCCTGTGTCCGTTGCCATACTGCGCCTGGCTTCGTGGGTTGGGCCACGGCTGGCGGCATGGCCGCGCAGAATATGTATCCCACCAATGTTATTTGTGCGAATGCGTATTCCACCAATATTTTAACCACCGCCCCCAACACGACCTACGAGGCGATCACCTGTCAGGCTTGCCACAACCCGCATAATGCTTCCAATCCGTACCAATTGCGCCTGGGCTACAATGTTGTGCTCTCCGATGGCACGGTGGTTACGAATGCCGGCGCCGGCGGCTTCTGCATGGAGTGCCATAACAACCGCAACGGTTCCGTCACCAACATGCTGGCTCAATATCCTTTGAATCATATCACCTATCCTGGCGGCGTGGCCTTTGGAACGCATGACAGCCCGCAAGCCGACATGCTCGAAGGCGTGAATGCCGTAACCTACGGACAGGTGATTCCCAGCGCGCCGCACGCCAGTGTGGTGGCCGACACCTGCGTCGGTTGCCATATGCAGCCGATCGCCACGACCAACGCGGCGTTCTCGCTGGCCGGCGGCCATACCACCAAGATGAGTTATACCAACAGCCTGGGCGCCAAGATTCCGGTGGCCAATGTCTGCACCCCGTGCCACGGCGCCGTCACCAACTTTGATATACCGGCTCCCGATTATGTCGGTTACGGCTACAGCCAGGGCATCCAGACGCAGGTTCAGATCCTGATGAACAAATTGTCCACGCTCCTCCCGCCTCCGACGTATCAGGCGAATGCCTCCAACTATGTTGCGGACGGCCTGGTCAAGTCTGCGTCAGCGTTCCGCTCGGTCCCGACCAACTATCCGCCGCAATTCTTGCAGGCGCTCTACAACTTTGAGTTCGTCGCCAATGACGCCAGTTTGGGCGTCCACAACGGGCCGTTCGCGGTCGGGATACTCAAGGCATCCATCGGCAATCTCACCGGCGACTCCAACGGCGACGGCCTGCCGGATTCGTGGCAGATCTCTTACTTTGGCGCCAACTTTGCCACCAACCCCGCCGCTGGTCCCAACGGCATCAACAATACCAACGGCATCCCCAACTGGATGATGTATGCCTTGGGGCTTGACCCGCACAGCGGCTCCACCGCGATCAACGGGGTCATCTATGTCAATGGCAAGAACATCGTCAACGGGCAGACCAATACCGTGGCCATCTACACGGCGGCGGAAATCGCCTTCAATACGCAGGTCGGAACGACCTATACCATCCAAGGCATCAGCGCCCTCACCGGCTACTGGTCGAACATCAGCACCAACATCCCCGGCACCGGCGGCTCCGTCAGTTACCTGACGCCGACCCGAAACAACGTGCAGATGTTCTATCGCGTGGTCCACACGCCATAACCGGTTAATTGATCATCCACCCCTTCCCGGCAACGGGAAGGGGTTTTTGTTTGTAGGCGACGAGGTAACGAGGCGCAACTGTTCCTGCCTTGCCCTTAATCCCTGACCAACCATCGGCGTTTAGTGTAGTGTCGGCAACATTGGCTCTCGACCGTTTGAGTTTGATGTCAATGGAAACCAATCGGTAGTATTATCTCCCAGCCTCGGCGCGCGCTGCGACGATTTTCCGGAGCGCGGACAGCCTTGTCCGCGAATCCGATTCGCACACCAGCAACCGGCGAATGAGGCTCTCCGCGCACCTTTGGTTGTTGCGGCAATGTGTCGTCGGGGGATTTCGCGCAATTCGGATCGAAGTTCCGCGCCGGCCGGCGGGTAATTATTTCACCGGAGCCGTGCCGGCTTTCATCTGCTCGAAGGCAGAAATCTGGGCTTGCAACTGCGCGCCGATGGCTTTGAGTTTTTCTGCCTGGTCCAACTGGACCTGCTGGAGATGTTTCATCGCCGCCTGCTGCTCCGCCTCGGACTTCCCGTTTTGCGCTTCAGCGGCCTGTTGTTGCGCGGCGTGAATCTGTTTCTCCATCTCGGCGCCGGCTTCGACAAATTTGTTCACGGTGGCCGCGCGCAAAATTCCGATCCCGTCTTCCAGCGAGGTGCCCTTGACATCGGGAATCAGGCGCAGGATTTCATTCGTGGTCTCGGTGGAGACCGGGGTGCTGGCCTTGACGACGGGTGTTGCCGGCGTGGCCGTCACCCGGAAAATCGCGCGGGCCAGGTCAAACTCCAGCGCCGGCTCCCATTCGGGCTGGAGTTGCGGCAGGGATTCTTTTTGTTCCCCACAGGCAACAGCCACCCCCAGAAAACAAGCCGCGCCCTTGTCGAGGTTGAAAGGATGGATGCCATCAGCCGCGGCGGCGTCCGCGCTGGTTCCCGACGTCGAGACGCTGCGGGTCACGTGAATCTGGCTGTCATTGACGGCTTGAAATTCGGACAGCAAACGATCCACCCGGCCGGAAAAATCCTGGAGTGCTTCCGGCGCGCTGCCTGGAGGAAGCACCGAATAAAACCGGATTTCCACCGGCGCATTCAGATGCCGCAACAGATCCCGCGTGGAATCGGAAAGTTTGACGGGGCCCCGTCCCGACCAAAGGAAACCGTTCGCCGGTTGGCCGTATTTGAACCAGATGCCGGCCAGGACAATTCCCAGCAGGACAAAGACCGGCGCCAGCACCAGCAGACGGCGGCCCGACGACCTGGCCGTTTGCGGCTCACCGGTTCGCGGGTTTTGGGCAGAGGCTGAATTCATTCAGCAGTGTCTGTTTTTTGAGTTCATCTTCCGGCATTATTCCCGCTTGTCAATTTTAGAAATTTTGGAAATCTCAAAGCCATTCATCCGGCTCGCCGGCCGCGGCCGTTTTCCCATCGGTTTTGACAATATTTGATGCGCATGAAGCAATGGAGGGTTGGTCGCGATGCCATGGGCCGGTAATCTTTAATCGAAAACATGCTGGGCCAGAGCCCGATAGGCCTTGTTCGGTTTTGGTGTTGCAAGAATGCGCAAAGCGTTTCAACGTGTACTGCGGCAGCCGGGCAAAGAATGGATCAGGACTTAAAACCACATCATGAACCGCGCGAGCAACTCATCATCCAGCCTTGGGCCGTTGTTCATTCCAGCGGTGGCGGTCCTTTTATTTGCGGCGTTGTCCGCGCTGGCCCAGCCGGACCAACACTTGGGTATCACCCAGCCGGGAGGAATGCCGGGATTGCCGGTCATGGAAGGGGTTGAACGGCTGACCAACGGTGTCCAAATTACCTGGGACGGACCCTCCGGATACTATCAGGTCTATCAAGCCAGCAACAATCTGAAGGCCCCGTGGGTGGCGCTCGGCAAGGCCACCAACCTGGTCCGCTACGCCGTCGTTACCAAGCTCTACAGCAACGCCTTCTTCCGTGTCTCCGGTCCCGCGCCGAAGTACGCCGGCTCGAAGGTCTGTCTCACCTGCCATTTGAACATCTGCCAGTATGTGACGAACACGCCCCATGCCAGCGCCTTCAGCAGTCCGGCGTTCAAGGCCACTGGCGGCCAGACCAACAGTGCCTGCCTGCCCTGCCACACGGTTGGCTATGGTTTGCCGACCGGGTTCGGCATCACGAACAAAAACGGCATCCTTTCCTACAGCACCAATCTGGCCGGGGTCCAGTGCGAAAATTGCCACGGCCCGGCGGCCAATCATGCGGCCAGCCCGGATGACCCCACCGTGGTCCCGCAGGTGGAAATTGCCGCCACCGTCTGCGGCGGCTGTCACACCGGCCCCATGCAGCCCACCTATGAGGAATGGAATTCCAGCGCTCATGCCACCGTGACACCGGACGCCCTGCAATTCATGAGTCTGGCGGCCACGAACATCACCAGTTGCGGCCGCTGCCATTCCGGTTCCGTCCGCCTCGCCCTGATCAATGGGCAAAACCCCGTCGCGCTCACCAACGACCTGAATGTCGCCATCACCTGCGTCGTCTGCCATGACCCGCATGCGACCAATGCCAACCCGGTGCAGCTTCGCAATCCGGTTCATTCGACCAACTATTTTTCCCTCTCGACCACGGCGGTGTTCACAAATGTTTACCCGGCGAACACCAACATCAATCTTTGCGGTCAGTGTCACAACAGCCGCGGCGCGGCATGGACGGACACCTTGTACGCGCCGCATCGTTCGCTGCAGTACAACTTCCTGCTCGGGTCCGTCGGTCAATTGTGGGTTGGCGTCACGGACAGCCCCGCCACCTTCAATCCCGGCACGCACGCGGGACTGCCCAGTTCCGCCGAAAACTCGATTTCCGGCACGTTTTACCTGACCAATCAATGTGTGTCCTGCCACATGCAACCGGACGCTCCGCCGGCCACGACCCAGAGCCACACGTTCGAAGTGGTTTCCCATGCCGTGTGTCTGAACTGTCATTCGGCCGATCCCGGATCATCGGGACCCGGCATTTCCAACGAGGTGACCACAGTGCTCGTTCTGTTGAACAACTGGGCCGCCACCAGGGCGCCGGCGGCGTTGCAGACCAACAGCGGCGCCGCCAGCGGCGTCGCCATCTGGGAATACACGACGCCCGGCGGTTTGAAGTTGGTCATCAACCCGGAGTCGGGGTACGCGACCGGTTGGACCCAGTCGAATCAAACGGCAACCAACGGACCGAATGCCGCCAGCCAGGCATTGATCCCGGACAATATCAAGAAGGCACGGTACAATTTATACCTCGTGGTCAATGACGGCAGCCTTGGCCTGCACAACTGGACTTTTGCCTTCAACCTCTTGTCCTCGGCTGAAAACATGATCTACCAGGAGTTATATCCATGAACCGCAGGCCCCCGCCACCGGCAAATGTTCCGAAGATGCGTGAAACGAACGACAACTGACAATCCGCATGACTAAAATGCCATTCATCAAGAATCCGCTGCCACGCGGCCGGCGCGGTCGCAACCTAGCGCTGGCTGCCGGCGCGGTCGTCTTGCTGCTGGCAGCCATCTCCTGCAGCACCACCAATCACCAGGCGGTCGTGCTTCCGGAGGTGCCCGGCGCAAAATACATCGGCTCCTCGGAATGTGAACAGTGCCACGACGAAATCTGTCGCAGTTTCAAGACCGCCGATCATTCCCGGCTCATCGCCCAGGGCAAAAATGGGCTCGATGCCGGCTGCGAATCCTGCCACGGACCGTGCAGCCTGCACTCGGATTCCGGCGGCGAAACCAAGCCGCCTTTCAGCTTCACCGCCGGCCGGCCGCAGCCGGAGTCGTTGAGCGGACGTTTCCCGCTCGAACCGGCCCGCGCCATCGAGAAGGCCTGCTACCAATGTCACATGGATGTGCGCGGCCAGTTTAATCTGCCCAATCACCATCCCGTGCCCGAAGGCCGGATGACCTGCATCCTGTGTCATCCGCCGCATCAGGGCATCGCCCACGCCGGCGGCAGCACCCAGTTGCTTTCGCAGGAGGAAAATTGCCTCCAATGCCATCCTTCCCAGCAGGGACCGTTTGTTTTCGAGCACGAAGCCTTGCGCGAAGGTTGCACCACCTGCCATTCCCCGCACGGCAGCGTCAACGTCAAGATGCTCACCGAGCGCAACGCCAATCTGTGCCTGAAATGCCATTTCCAGCAGGTCAAGAACGGGGCGATCCTGATCGGCGGGGTGGACCACACCTCGCGGTTGAGCCAGGGCGCCTGCTGGAGCGCCGGTTGTCACGAGGCGGTCCACGGCTCGCGCGTAAGCCCGTCCCTCAGATTTTAACCAGCGCCACGGAAGCCGATGAAAAAGACATATCGAAAGTCAAAACCGGTTCCCCGGTTGCGGCGGCAATCCGGCTTCGGCCGGTATCTCCTCGGCGCGTCGTTGATCGCCCTGGGCGCGCAAGCCGCCCGGGCAGGTGACACCGTCACGCCGGCACAATGGTTTGAGGGCGGCACCAACACGTACAACAATTGGATCGAGCTCTCCAGCGGCGCCCTGCTGACCACGGGCAACCAGAATCAGGCGGCCCAGGGACAGCGCATCGATCCCGGCGTCTTCGGCGGCATCGAAGACCTGCACTACCAGACGGACGTGGCCAAAAAAACCACCTTCACGCTCGACGGCCGGTCCATTTTTGACGAACACGATTATAACGTCGTCCTTGGCCTGACGAAGGAGGACGTGGGCTATTTGCGTTTCGGCTTCGAGAATTTCCGGACCTGGGATTCCGGCAACGGCGGCTATATCCCCGCCGAACACCTTTCCTATTCGCTGCCCGGCGATCCACTGGCCCTGGACCGCGGCCAGATTACCTTCGAGGCGGGACTGACCAAAAAGGACCTGCCGCAAATCACCTTTAAATACCAGCACTGGTACCGGAACGGCGACGAGAGTTCGACCCTCTGGGGACCGGTCCATGATTCCAGCGGAAATGTGTCCCGGGTTTATCCGGGGATTTACAACATCGATGAATCCTACGACAAATTCCAGCTCGAGCTGACCCATCAATACAAAAAGGTGAATTACGGGGC
Source organism: Limisphaerales bacterium (assembly GCA_052145735.1). Classification (GTDB taxonomy): domain Bacteria; phylum Verrucomicrobiota; class Verrucomicrobiia; order Limisphaerales; family UBA11358; genus UBA11358. The sequence continues at coordinate 9,126 of JBKQOA010000150.1, read as the reverse complement.
GGGCGTGAGCTACCAATTGGGTGACTTGAACGACGCCCACAAGCTGACTTTCTGGTCGGGGGAATCCACTCAACAAAAAGTCACCGACCAGCAAAGCGTCTCGTTTGACACGTTGAGCACCCACGCCTTTGCCGAAAGCTGGGTCAAAAACAACCTGTTTCTGTCCACCGGCTTCATGTACGCCGACCTCAAAGACACCTTCGGCGGCAGCCAGATTTACGGAGACGATTTTGATGTCGCGTATTCGCCGACCTATCCGGGCCTCGGCCTGGGTTACACGGACCTCAAGGGCGGCGCTCACGAGCACGAGTACATCGGCAACGTCAACCTGATGTCGCTGCCGACCAAAAATTTCACCATCACCCCGTCCATCCGCGTGCAAGCGGAGGATTGGAACGCCAACTCGACCGGTACGGGAACCCTGGGCACGGACACGCAGCCTTTCACCGACAACAGCGGACGCGATTCGATTGACGTGACCGAACGGCTGGACCTGCGCTATACCGGCGTGACCAACTGGGTCTATAGCGCCGGGGGCCAATGGACGGAAGGCCAGGGCAATCTCCACGAAAACGGCGGCCTGACCCAGGTCAACGGTTTCGGCCCTCAACCGGTGCTGTTCGCCACCGATGATTCGCGCCTCTTCCAAAAATATTTCGCCAACGCCCGTTGGTATCCCATCCGCCAGACCGCTGTGGACCTCGGCGGCTATTATAAAATCAACACCTACAGCTACAACAACACGCAGGACAACACGCCCGATGACTTGAGCACCGGAAACGCCTACCCGGGCTTTATCGTGTACCAGGGATTTCAGACCTGGGACGGCAATGTCCGCCTCACCCTGCACCCGTGGAACCGGGTCACCACCGTCAGCCGCTACGAATATCAGTATTCCAAAATCTGGACGGAGCCCGCCGGCGCTTCCGGCCTAGGCGAAACGGACTCCTCGAAGATGCACAGCCATATCATCGGCCAGAATGCGAGCTGGACGCCCCTGAACTGGCTCGGCTTGCAGGCCGGATTCAATTACGTCCTCAGCACCACGGAGACGCCGGCCTCCAGCTACACCCAGTCCGTCCTCAATTCGCAGAACAACTACTGGACGGTCAACTTCAATTCCAGTTTCGTGCTGGATGACAAGACGGACCTGGACGTCGGGTATTTTTATTACTACGCGAACGATTATCAAAATCCCGCCGATGGCCTGGCGCTGGGCGCCGGAGGGAAAGAACACAGCGTCACCGCCACCCTCGTCCGCCGGATCACGCAAAACCTGCGCCTGAACCTGAAATACGCCTACACCCATTACGATGACATGACCTCCGACGGTCATTACAGCTACGACGCCCACCTCATCTACTCCAGCCTGCAATACCGGTTTTAACCGGTCGCCCTTCCTGGAAATCAAACGCCGGACAACAGGCAATGTAAAGTGGAGGCTTTAAACATCACCCGTTGCCAGGTGCCTGGAAGTTTGGAAGTGCTCATCGCCCCCGTCTTTACCACGCCAAGCCGGTGTGTAACAGAAGTTCGCCCCATTGCCATTTACATCAAACTACTATGGCGCCGGCCAGGCCCGCCAAGTAATGCTGATGTCCACCCAGCCTATCAACCAGCCACAGTCGATGGCATCCGTCGCGCGGATATTCACACGCAGATGGTTACCTTCAATATAAACGCCGCTTGCAGGAACAATGGTATTGGCATTAATTGGCGCCAAGTCGCCACAGGTTCCCGTGAAAGGAAAGTAGATCCCACCCGAACCGCTGTCGTCGAAACCTATGGTGCCACTGTCATCGAGAAACCCTCCATTAATGATTACTTCACAGCCGCCGGGAGCAGGAGTAAACAAGAAGTCATCACTTACCAGGTTGCTCGAAATGGTTGAACCATTGGCCAGCCCAAGATCGGACAACCATTCCCAGTAAGTGTAAGTCTTGGTTTGTTCGACCCAAGGATGGCCGACGGCGATGCCAATGCCCTCATCCACCGGATCGAGAGCGCTGCCATTGGTTACCCCGATGGTGCCTTGATAAACTGAGTAGAACCTGGCGCCGTCCGGGGGTGGGCCGGGAAAGGCCATCGTCATGGTGGCGCCGTTGGGCAGCGTATTCCCACTCCAATCGTTTGATTGAATCAGGAAGCGAACCCCGTTGGTCTCCGCGAACAAGTAAAACATGCCGCCATAAAAATCCTGGCCGGACGTATTTATGTTCGTAACTGCGCAGGGACCCGCGTTCGTGTCCAAATTGAGACCCACTTTCATCGTCCCGCGAAAGAAATAATCCAGCAGCCCCGCGCTGTATTCCACCGCTTTGGGAATGAGTTTTTCATGATATTCCTGCAAAACGTTTGGGTCATTTATCGTCAAGGCGACCTGCATTCCAGGCGAGTTGACTCTTGGAGGATGCAGGACGGCGAAGTAATGCAGCGCGCTGTGACTGGTGACAATAATACCCGCGTTTGTTTTTGAAAGATAAACCACATCACCTTGTTTGCCGTTTTCAAGCATGACGGGCCTTATGGCGGTTGCCGGAAGATTGTTCGGGTCTATTTGCGGCTGCGTCGTGTCTGCAAGCGATGGAAACGGAAAATAGTGAATGCTGCTCGAACTGAAAAACTCGGCGTAAGTGGCATCCTCGCTGAGAAAATTGCCATTGCTAAATTCGGCAAGACCCAATTTGTCGCTGCCAGCGGCGTCCGCGTCCAGAGCCGAGGCGTTGCCCATGAAATGGCCGCGATCCCAAAAATCCAGAACGCTCGAAAAGCCTTGTGACCGCCAGTAAGTCCAGCCATGCGGCTCAAGCGGAAAAGCGTTCGGCTCGTATTGATAAGTTTTAGAGCCATAATTTTCAATCCAACGATGCCAAGGATGCAAATGTTCATCGTTCCTGACATGGCCAGGCTGTGACAAATCCTGATTCAAATGCAAAATATGTCCGAGCGCGTAAAACATGTGCGCCAGGTTCGCATCGCGGGCGGTCTGATTGGTGCTGGTCAGCGCCGCGTATTCATAATTACGTGCGCATTCCCAGCTTTCTGTGTTCGTTGGGGTGGGAGGATTCCCCAACAAAAATGGGGACAGTACACCCGGAATGGCTCCCCAGGCATACGAGTTGGTTACGTGTCCTGGCAAAACGAGCGATTCATGCCAATCGGTCAAGCCTTTTACCTGTCCGGGCGCGCGTGCCGGGATCACTGTATAGAAGTGATCTGCATAACGTGGAGAATCGTCCTCGCGAATAGCACCTTGTTTAATCCATTCTATTGGCGGCAACCCATGCGGACCAAATTGAGCGGGTTCGAAAATTAAAGGTGTGTTTCCTACCCCCGTATCATTCAAAAATTGAGGCAAGCCCGCTGAAGAATTGGCAGCGCTTTCTGCGATTTTCTCATGCACTGATTGGTCATGCGCTTCACAAAATGTTGAAGTAATGCCAAGCAAAAACATGATTGACCAAAAGCGAGCGTTGTACGCGCTTCGGCGTTCAATTTTTGTATGGTTCATAACCTTGTGACTCATCTTCTTGGTTCAAGCAAAATAATTCCAACATCGTTACTTCCAGTCATGCCGGCCGCAAAACTGTACGGCGAATAATTCGGGTACGAAATTTCAACTATGTCGCTCTTATTATCCGGCCAGCCACCGCCTTCATTAGACGCAAGGTGAAAGTTTCGTGTCGCTCTCAAAATGAAATAGCCGTCCACATCAGTGTGCGTTGTATGGGTTGGCGATTGAATTAGGAAAACCATTGCTCCTGGGATAGGGGCATGTGTGCCAGCGTCAAGTACTCTGCCTCGGACTTCCGCTGACCGAGGCGTGGTATGCGGCCATGGAAAGCAGCCGGTAATCAATGTTAGTACAGCAACTGAAACGAGAAGTTTTATTTTTTGTTTCATTTTTTACGTTGAAGTTTTGGGGCTCAATTTTTAATTTAGACGTGCCACGGATGCAGGTGCTTATCGTTTCTGACATGACCGGGCTGTGACAAATCCTGATTCAAATGCAAAACATGTCCGAGCGCATAAAACATGCGCGCCAGGTTCGCATCGCGGGCGGTTGGATTGGTGCTGGTCAGCGTCGCGTATTCATAATTACGTGCGCATTCCCAAGTTTCCGAGTTCGTAGGCGGCCCAAAATACGTGAGCCAGACCGGCATCGGTGTATTCGTGACCATGCCCCAGACACCGTAATTGAAAGTTTTGATTAAGGATTTCATGTTCATGTTTTTTTGGTTCAAGCATCAGAATTCCAGAATTTTCCAGACGCCATTTTCTTTCACAAATTCGACCCGGAAAAGCAGAAGATGGCCACCGATGGTTTGTTCAAAGTAATACTCCGCCGTGTCGTTTCTGATGAAAACCGGCGTCAACGCGCCGATCTGGCCGATGTCTGAAACCACGTCGCTGGTTCCGATGGACTGGAATAGTTGCCGGAAACCATCCGCAGTTTCACTGCTGAAATTGGAAACCGCTCCCACAATGTCTCCGGCGAGAATATAATTGCTCATGCTGTTCCAAGCCGGCGTCGGGTCTTCTTGCGCGTAGCTAAACAAAAGCACCTGATTGTTTCCCGTGTCAGCCACATAAAACTTTTCTTGCAGCAAATCGCCCACGGCAGCCACGGCGGCCGGCTGGCTGAAGTTGGCCGCCAGCACAAAGCGCGTGTCGGTGGTTCCAAAACTGTAAACCCCATTCGCCAAGGAATTGAAACATTGAATGCGGTTGTTGCCGGCGTCGGCCACATAAACGCCGCGGTCGTTGACGCTCACGTTGGCCGGCGCGTTGAATCGCCCAAACGCCGTTCCGCCCGACCCACTGCGCCCAATACCTCCGAGTCATGCGCCAAAATAATCCGTTTGTTGCCCGAGTCGGCAATGTAGAGGTTGCCAATACTGTCGTAAGTCAATCCCTTGGGCGCGTTGAATTGGCCCACGTCGCCGCCAGCCGAGCCAAAAACCGCAGTGAACGTGCCTTTAGCCGTAAATTGTTGGATGCGGTTATTGCCGGAATCGGAGAGGGAAATCGTGCCGCCGTCCGGCGAGATGGCCACGTCATACGGCACGTTGAACTCGGCGTTGTTGGTGCCCGAAGTTCCATCGGCCAGACCTATGAAACCACCGCTGCCAAAGGTCTGATCCACAACAAACGAATCGCCCGCTTCATCCCCGCCGAAAGCAAAGTCGGGCATGAAGAGAGGTGTAGGGTTGAATTTCCACACCTGGTTGCTGGACGTGACCACGACGTAAACATTTCCATTCGCGTCCACATCGAAACCCGTCGGCGAAACGCCCAAATCGCTGATGAAACGAATGACGTTGCCATCCGCGTCAAATTCCGTCAGCGTCGCCGTGCTGCGGGAGAGAACGTAAAGATTGCCGGGCGCGACAAATTTGATGTCCACCGGGTCGCTGACGTTGAGGGTGGACAGCAGTATCGGGACGCGGTCGGCGTCATTGGGCGCAATGCCATTGCTATAATCGTAAAGCAGGGTGTTGCCATTGGCGTCGAGGTCCGTGCCGTTCAAAGAATAGGTGCCGAAGTATTTCCATTCCCACCAGTCGGGCAGCCCGTCGCCGTCGCTGTCCACGCCCGTCCAGTCCTCCGCCCGCAGAAACAGAATCGGCCGGTCTGAATTCGCCACGGTGAACGGCAGCACATTGGTTTGATCCGGCGCAGGCCACAACTCCGTTTCCATCTGCCAGCCAGCCAATGGCGTCGTTAAATTGGTTGTACTCCAGACGGCATAAACCTGGTCGGTGGCATTATACAGGTTCAGATACGCCAGCCCGCCGGAAACATTCGTGATCTCCAGCCACAGACCGTTGGGGTCAATCGCGTAGGTGCTAATGAACATGGGCGATGAAACATCCATGCCCATTGCCCGCGCCATCGTCCCCATCTGCTGGTTGACCGCCGTCGTCTGAATCTGCGCGATCAGATTTGCCACCGCGTCCGCCTCCGCCGCTACCACGGAAACCACTGTGTTGCCCGTGGCTTGCGCTTGCAGCCTAACCCGGCGTGTCATCACCGGCACTTGACCGCCCGTTTCATCCACGAGAAACTGTCCATCGGCAATGGCATAAACAGGCACGCTCGGATCAAGCGGCGGACAGGGGAACGGCGCGATGGCGCCAACCGGCCCCGGCAAGACCGTCCAGAACGTTCCGTAGAAAGGCACCTGATCCGGCGTCAACAACGGCAAGCCCTGATCCTCCGCCACGGCACTCACGACGGAATCCGCCTGTGCCGATTGAACCGGCGCGATGTTGTCATTGAAACTCCCGACTGTGGCGGTTTGTGCGTGGAGCAGATGAAGCGGGAATGCCATGCCCGCCGCCAAAATAATCGTTCCAATTGTTTTCATATTTCCCTTTCCCGCGTCCCCATCCCTCAACACATAGGGCGTGATTACTCACGCTCCTCAACAGGCACTGGTATACCCTCACAAGAACGCTTTCGGCACGCCCCGCCTGGGGCGTGCTTCGAAAGCTGTCCCGTGAGTGAAATTACCAGTTTCGTTGAGGACTGCAGCCGAAGCCGCAGATTGTCTTTGTTGTTTTTCTACATTCGTTTTTGAACTTCCCGATGAACAGTTTCGCTTTTACGCTTTTCACCGAAAATTGCCAAGCATTATTGTCAATCATACCGTGTTGTCCGCCAGAATTAACTTGAATCATCACCAATTCATCGCCTAATTTCCCCTATGCCAGAATATTTTATTGGAGTTTTTCGCGGCCAGCCCGGACGGCACTGGCTGGTTTTGACGCCGCTGCTGCTTCTGCTCGCTGCCGGCTGCCACCGCGACGAGGTCAAAACCTACCGGGTCGCCAAGGACCAGGACCAGCCGCAGCCACAGAGCACGCCGGCCCTGCCCACCGATTCACCCAACCCGTCCCTGCCGCCGGGACACCCGGACATCTCGTCCGCACCCGGAACTTCTTTGCCGGCAGCGCCCCGGACCGGCCTGCCGCAGCTCACCTGGACAACGCCGCCGGGCTGGACGGAAGTTCCGGCCGGCGAAATGCGCGTGGCCTCGTTCAAGGTGACGGGTGCCGATGGCAAACAGGCCGACGTCAGCGTCATTCCCCTGCCCGGCCTGGCCGGCAACGATGACGCCAACGTCAACCGCTGGCGCGGCCAGGTCGGCCTGTCATCCCTGACGCCGGAGGAACTGAAAAAATCCGCGGAAGCCGTCGAGGCCGGCGGCCAGCCAGCCAGCCTTTATGACATCGCCGGCCAAAATCCCGGCAGCGGCGACGCGGAACGGATTCTCGGTGTCATCCAGCATCGCGACGACATGGCTTGGTTTTTCAAAATGACCGGCGACGCCAGCCTCGTTGAACAGCAAAAGCCGGCATTTGTTGCCCTTCTGAAATCGCTGAAATTCTCCCCGGCCCCGGCTCAGACCGAATTGCCGCCGGCGCATCCGGCCATCGGGAACATGGGCATGGGTGCGGCCCCGGCCAGCGCAGCACCGGTTTCCAGCGAAGGCAAGCCGAACTGGCAGGTGCCCGCCGGCTGGCAGGAAGTTTCCGGCGGACAATTCCTCGTCGCCAAATTCAACATCACCGGCCCGACCGGCGCCGCGGCCGTCAATGTCAGCAACTCCACCGGCGAAGGCGGCGGGCTCGTCGGCAACGTCAACCGCTGGCGCGGGCAGCTCGGCCTGCCGACGTTGGCCGACGCCGACGTGGAAAAGTCCATCACCCCGCTGGACGGGGCGGGGGGCAAAGCGTCGCTGGTGGACATGAGCGGAAAGGACGCGCGCACCGGCCAGCCCACCCGCTTGGTGGGCGTCATCGTGCCGCAGTCCGGCCAGACGTGGTTTTATAAACTCATGGGCGACGCCGGCGTCGTCGAAAGCCAGAAAGCCGCGTTCACTCAATTCGTTCAAGGCGTGAAATACTGAATGCTCCACAGCCTGTATAAATTTTTCTCGTCGCTCAAACTCACCGTCGCCTGCCTGGGGCTTGGCTGCGTGATTGTCTTCTGGGGCACCATTGCCCAGGTGCACCTGGGGCTTTACAAGGCCCAGAACGAATTCTTCCGCAGCTTTATCGTCTATTGGACGCCGAACGGCTCAGGCCTTCACCTCCCGGTCTTTCCCGGTGGCTACCTCATCGGCACCGTCCTGCTCATCAACCTGTTCGTCGCCCACTTTCGCTATTACCAGCCCGGCAAAAGAAAAATCGGCATCGTCCTGATCCACTTCGGCGTCGTGCTGCTGCTTGTCGGACAGATGCTCACCGACTTCCTGTCCCGCGAGAGCGCCCTGCACTTCCGCATCGGCGAAACGAAAAATTACAGCGAGGCCGAACGCGCTTTTGAACTCGCGGTCCTGGACACGACGGACAAGGACTCGGACAAGGTCGTCGCCATCCCCTGCAGCCGGCTCGTCCGGCTCGGCGAAGTGAGCGACCCGGAAATGCCGTTCGCCGTGCGCGTGAAAACCTTTTACGCCAATTCCGTGCTCGACCAGCAGCCCCAGCCGGGTGATGAGCCGGTCAAAACCACCGGCCTCGGCTCCGGCGTCTGGTGGCGCGAAGTCCCGCGCGAAACCGAGATGAACCGGCTCGACATGCCGTCGGCCATCGTCGAAATCGTCACCGCCAAGGGCTCGATCGGCACCTTCCTCGTGTCCGCGTGGCTGGACCGGCCGCAGTCGTTCACCCTCAACGACCGCTCCTACGAATTGTTGCTGCGCCAGGAACGCTATTACCTGCCCTTCAGCCTTCACCTGATCGAATTCCGGCACGACAAATATCCCGGCACCGACATTCCCAAGAATTTCTCCAGCCGGGTCCGGCTGCAAAACCTGGAGAACGGCGAGGACCGCGAAGTGCGGATTTTCATGAACAATCCGCTGCGCTATGCCGGCGAAACGTTCTATCAGGCGAGCTTCGATCCCGACGACCACGGCAGCGTGCTCCAGGTCGTGCACAACCCGGGCTGGCTCACGCCATATCTGGCGTGCGTGCTGGTGGCGACCGGCCTTCTCATCCAATTCCTCAGTCACCTGATTCCTTTCCTGAAGCGCCGGATGGCGACTCCTGGGAGCGCCGGCGTCCCGCCGGCATACGATGCTGTTCGCAGCCACCCGGCGGGCCGGCGGGACGCCGG